>JBCCEW010000024.1 GCA_039030075.1 Myxococcota bacterium
CGCTCGCAACGGTCCGCGGGAAGCGGGCGTGCTAGCGGGCGGAAGCCGCCCAGGCCGCTTCGACGGCGCGCGTATCGGTGAGCGTCGCGATGGCGCCCAGGGTATGGGCGAAGACCTGGTCGACGTACTCGGCGGGAAAGCCCGCGACCGCATCGGTGGGCACGACCATCTGGTAGCTCGCGTTCACCGCGTCGAAGCAGAAGTTCTGGATGGCGACGTTCACCGAGACGCCGACGCCCACGATCGTGGTGATGCCCTCGTTGCGCAGCCACGAATCGAGCTCGGTGCCCTGGAACGGAGAGAGCCCGTGCAACCGCGTGGAGATCACGTCGTCGGGTTGGGCGCCGATCTCCGGGACCAGCGCCGCCGCCTCGGAGCCCGGGTGCAGGGGCCGCTCGGCCTTCGCCATGTAGCCGAACAGGCGTGCGTTGCGGTTCGCGCCGAACCCGTCGGGACGTCGCTCCGCCACGCAGTGGACGATACGTACGCCGGCCGTGCGTGCGGCGCGCATCAGCTGGGCGATGTGGCCGAGCATGTCGACGCGCGCGACGCCCGCGGCGAGGTCGGGAAGGGCGGATCCGACCCCGACGACGCCCTGCTGGCACTCCTGGGTGATCAGGGCGGTGTGCTGCGGGTCGATCAGCGTGGCCAGCTCCGGCACTAGTCGTCTCGCTCGTACCGCCAGCCCGACTTCAGCGTCCAGAGTCGGTGGCGCGCGCCCGGGGCGTCGTGGTCATCGCTCTCGTAGCCCGCGTCACCGGGGTAGAGGATGCAAGCGCCTTCCTCGATGCGCTGGATGCGCGGTCGGAAGGGCAGGGGTTTGCGATCGGGAAGGGTTTCCAGGGCCTGCGACGCCTGCTGGAACGCGTCGAGCCAGGTGACGGTCACGAAGGTGGGCGGCGCGAGGCGCCGCTCCCCGGCGTGGTGGGCGGCCAGGGCGTCAGAAGGTCGCTGCCAGCCGTGGCCGCACATCTCGTCGCCGTCGACCTGGATCTCGGTGTCCGGCTCGATCGCGGTGGCGAAGAACCAGGTGTCGAAGCGCTTCGGGGAGACCGGCGGCGTGATCCAACGCGCGATCTCGACGAGCGCGTCGGACTCGAGTAGGAGCCCCGCTTCTTCCTGGGCTTCGCGCACGGCGGCGCGTCGCGCCCGGTCGCTGTCGCTCGCACCGGGAACCCGGTCGATGCGCTCGAGCTTGCCGCCCGGGAAGACCCAGGCGCCTTCTTTTCCGTCGCGCGGGCAGCGTTGTAAGAGGAGCACTTCGAGGTGCGGCGCGTCGCGCAACACGACCACCGTGCCCGAGGGTTTCGGTTCGGGAGCGTCCATCGGCCGCGGATTCTAGAGCAGCGATGGGATACTCTGCCGCCGGGCCCCGCTCTGCGGGGCCCATCTCGTTCGCGAGTGTCCCGCCGCCACCCGGAGAAGGATCCTCCGGCGTCCCTCGTGCGGGCCCCCCACGGAGAGCCGTGATGCCGGATTTCGACTATCAGCCGCTCATCGAGCATGGACACGACGAGACCAGCTATCGACGTCTCGACGCCCTCTCCGACCTGGTGAAGACCCAGCGGGTCGGGGACCGCACGCTCCTCGAGGTCCCGGCCGAGGTCTTGCGAGGTCTGGCGGCGGCAGCGCTGGACGACATCTCCCACCTGCTGCGCCCGGCCCACCTGGCCCAGCTGCGCAAGATCCTCGACGACCCGGAAGCGAGCGACAACGACCGCTTCGTCGCGCTCGAGCTCTTGACCAACGCGAACATCGCCTCCGGTCGCGAGCTGCCGGGGTGTCAGGACACGGGCACCGCGATCGTGGTCGGCTACAAGGGCGAGCAGGTCTTTACCGGCACCGACGACGCCGAGGCGCTCTCTCACGGCATCTTCGACACCTATCAGACGCGCAACCTGCGCTACTCGCAGATGGCGCCTCTCGATCTCTACACGGAGAAGAACACGGGCACGAACCTTCCGGCCCAGGTCGAGGTCTACGCCACGCCCGGCAGCGACTACGAACTGCTCTTCATCGCGAAGGGCGGTGGCTCGGCGAACAAGACCTTCCTCTATCAGGAGACGAAGGCGCTCCTGAACCCCGACTCGCTGATGAGCTTCCTCGAGGAGAAGATCCGCTCGATCGGCACGTCGGCGTGTCCGCCCTATCACCTGGCCATCGCCATCGGCGGCACCTCAGCCGAGTACACGCTGAAGAGCGTGAAGCTCGCGAGCTGCAAGGCGCTGGACGACCTGCCGACCACCGGCAACGAAGGCGGTCGCGCCTTCCGCGACGTCGTCCTCGAAGAGCAGGTCCAGAAGCTCTGCAACGAGATCGGCATCGGCGCCCAGTTCGGCGGGAAGTATTTCGCCCACGACGTGCGCGTCGTGCGGCTCCCGCGTCACGGCGCGTCGTGCCCGGTGGGGATCGGCGTTTCGTGTTCCGCCGACCGTCAGGCGAAGGCGAAGATCACGGCCGAGGGCGTCTTCCTCGAACAGCTCGAAACGAATCCGGCGAAGTACCTGCCCGACATTACCCCCGAGGAGCTGGGCGGCGAGGTCGTGAAGATCGACCTGCGACGCCCGATGGCCGACATCCTGGCCGAGCTGTCCCAGCACCCGGTCGCCACGCGTCTCTCGCTCACCGGTCCGATGATCGTGGCACGCGACATCGCCCACGCGAAGCTCAAGGAACGGCTGGACGCGGGCGAGGACCTACCCCAGTACTTCCAGGACCACATGGTCTACTACGCGGGCCCGGCGAAGACGCCCGAGGGCCGCGCGTCGGGTTCCTTCGGTCCGACCACGGCCGGCCGCATGGATTCCTACGTCGATCTCTTCCAGAGCAAGGGCGGCAGCATGGTGATGCTGGCGAAGGGGAACCGCTCGAAGCAGGTGAGCGACGCGTGTGGTCGCCACGGCGGCTTCTATCTGGGGTCGATCGGCGGCCCGGCGGCACGTCTGGCCGACCACAGCATCCGCAAGGTCGAAGTGCAGGAGTACGAAGAGCTCGGGATGGAGGCGATCTGGCGCATCGAGGTCGAGGACTTCCCGGCGTTCATCGTCACCGACGACAAGGGCAACGACTTCTACGCCGGGCTGATGGAGAAGCGTCCGAGCCCGACCCTGCAGATCCAGAGCTGAGCGTGACGCCGGCCGCGTCCGGCGCGCACGCGGGGGGTGCCTGCTCTTGAGTGAATCGGCTTCGCGTCTCGCCGCCGCGTACGACCTGTTGTCGCCCGCGTTCCACGCGGACCCGCACCCGGTCTACGACGCCATGCGTCGGGAAGCCCCGATCTACGAGATGCCGTTCGGCGGCGCCATGGCCGTGTTCTTCACGCGCTTCGAGGACGTCGACGCGCTGATCTCGGATGAGCGCTTACAGATGTCGATGACCTCCTGGGAGGGCTTCGTGGCGGCGAGCCCGGACGATCCGCGGGCGAAGCTGATGACGATCTCCCAGGACGCCATGCCCGCGAAAGACGGTGCCGAGCACACGCGGCTGCGCCGGTTGGTGAACCAGGGCTTCACGCCCCGCGCGATGAGAGCCTTCGACGCGAACCTCGTCGCGCTCGTCGACGCGTGGATCGGTCGCGTGGCCGAGCGCGAGCGCTTCGACCTCCACGGCGACCTCGCCCAGCGCGTCCCGATCATCGCGATCTCGCGCCTGCTCGGTGTTCCCGAGGCCGACGAAGCACGCTTCGTGGCCTGGGCGGATGCCCTCGTGCAAGCGGCCGATCCGTTCGCCAGCGATGCCACGGCCCAGGCGGGCTCCGATGCCATCCACGAACTCGAAGCCTACGTGGCAGCGCTGGTAGCGGAGCGGCGCGGCGCGCCGGCGGACGACCTGTTGTCCTCGTTGGTCGCGGCCGAGGACGGCTCGGAAAGGCTCACGCTCCCCGAGATCCAGGCGCTCTGCATGGCGTTGCTCGTCGCCGGGTCCGAGACCACCTCGAACCTGATCGACCTCGGCGTGAAGGCGCTCATCGAGTTCCCGGACGTCCGGCGTCAGGTCGAGGCGGCGCCCGAGCGGATCGCCGACGTCGTGGAAGAGGCTCTGCGCTTCGATCACCCGGGCAAGTTCCTCACGCGGGTCGCGAAGGAAGACTTCACCCTGCCGGGCGGGTTCGTCTTGCCGAAGGGCGCGCTCGCGATGTGCGGGATCGGTGCGGCCCACCGGGACCCGGCGCGCTTCCCCGATCCGGCACGCTTCGACCTCGACCGCGATCACCGCGACACGATCGTGTTCGGCAAGGGACGTCACTCGTGCCTGGGCTCGCGCCTGGCGCGCCGCGAGGGGAGCCTGGTGCTGGGCAAGCTCCTTCCCTGGATCGCCGAGCTTCGCTACGACGCCGACGCCATCGAGTGGCGTCAGAGCCTGATCGTGCGCGGCATGGACCGCTTCCCGGTCGAGCGCACGGCCTAGTCCACCGGATTCAGCGGGACGGGCGCGGCGGCGGCCAGCCCGGTACGAGCCCGCGGTCCTTGCAGAAGCGCTGGGCGAAGACCGTCGTGCCGTGGAACTCGGCGGCGGCTTCTTCGTGCACGAGCCAGCGAATCACGGCCGCGGGCACCTCGGGCGGCGCGCCCTTCCAATTGTCGCCGAACTCCTCCAGCAAGCCGGTGGCGATCACCAACTCGGTGGTGATGAAGCCCGGCTCGACGTTGAAGAAGCGCAGGTCGGGGGCGTCCTTGCGATGCTCCGCCGCGAGCACGCCGACCAGCCGGCCCAGCGCCGCCTTCGACGAGGAGTACGCGAAGCCCCAGCCGCCCTCGCCGGCGGGAGCGGGCGGGTCGATCAGGCCCGACTCGGAGACCAGGTTCACGATCGCGCCGCGGCCGCGCTCGACCATGCCCGGGAGCACGCGCTGGATGAGCGCGATCGGCGAGAGGATGTTGCCCCGGTAGATGCGCAGCAGGTTCTCTTCGGTGAGATCGCGCACCCAGTCCATCGCGCCGGCGGTCTGTACGATGCCGTTGTTCACGAGGACGTCGATCGGGCCCCACTGGCGCTCGGTTTCCGCGACCGCGGCCTCGAGGCTAGCGGGCTCGAGCAGATCGAGGCGGAGCGGAAGCGCCTCCCGGCCGCGTTCGCGCACGGCCTCGGCGGTCTCCTCGAGGCTGCCGGGCAGCGGGGTCAGGTCGGGTTGCCCGGCCTTGTTGCCGTGATCATGGACCTCGCCCTTGGCGAGGGTGCGCGCGGTGACCACCACGTCGTAGCCCGCGCCGGCCAGGGCGAGGGCGGTGGACTTGCCGATTCCTCGACTCGCTCCGGTGATGAACGCGATGCGACGACCCATGGGTTGCCTCCCGGGCCAGGGGTAGCACGCGGTGGTCTAGAGCGTGGGCGTGGGCGGGTCGCGGCGCGCCGCGATGGCGGCGAGGGCCCCACCCAGCATGCCGGTCGGAATGATCATGAGCCAGCCCGTGATCTCGGCCCAGAGCGGGTAGCTCGCCTGGGTGGCGGCGGCTTCGGCGCTCGGGGGCGACGTCACCAACACGAGTGCCGAGATCGCGGTGCTCACGACGGCGACCCAACCGCCGTGGCGCACGTGGAGCTGACCCGCGAAGCGCGCGCCGAAGAAGGCGCCGAGCACTGTGCAGGCCCCGCCCATCGCGAGGCTCGCGAGAATGGCGGTGTCGGTGCTGAGGGCCTCCTGGGCGGCCTCGCGTGCCGCCGCGGTGTCGGCGAGTTCGGGGGTCAGCCAGATCGCGAGGGTCGTGAGCCCGATCATCGTCGCGAGCATGTCGACGCCGGCGCCGAGCAGGATCGCGAAGGGCCGCAGCCCGTCGAAGGTGCCCTCGGGCTCGACGCTCGGAATGTCGGGTTCGGACACGGCCTGCCTCGCACTCGAAACTCGGAGGCTAGCCCTCGCCCGGGCGCGGGCCACGTTCGCGCACCGGCTGTCCACGGAGCGGGATCGGCGGTTCGCCCCCGTCGGAAGACGAGTTCCGTCGGTGCGACTAGAATCCCGGTCATGAAGTCACGATGGTTTCGGGTGGGAATGATCGTCGGGGTGGCCGCGCTGCTCGGGGGCTGCGCGATGAACCCCGTCACGGGCCGGCCCATGTTCGTGCTGGTGAGCGAGGCCCAGGAGATCGAGCTCGGCAAGAGCTACGCGCCCCAGATCGCAGCCTCGATGGGTCTCTACGAAGACGAGGAGCTCCAGCGCTACGTCGAGTCGATCGGCATGCCGATGGCCCAGGGCTCCGAACGCCCGGATCTTCCCTGGCAGTTTCGCGTGGTCGACGACGCGGCCATCAACGCCTTCGCCGTGCCCGGCGGTTTCATCTACGTGACGCGCGGGATCCTGGCTCACATGGGCTCGGAGGCGGAGCTCGCCAGCGTGCTCGGACACGAAGTCGGTCATGTCACGGCCCGTCACTCGGTGTCGCAGATCTCGAAGCAGCAATTGGCGTCGATCGGACTGGTGGTGGGATCCATCGCGCTCGGGGAAGCCGCGGGCCTGCTCGTCCCGATCGCCAGTCAGGGCATGCAGCTCCTGTTCCTGAGTCACGGGCGCGACGACGAACGCCAGTCCGATGATCTGGGCCTCCGCTACATGACCGAGGCGGGCTACGACCCGCATCAGATGGTCGAGATGTTCCGCACCCTCGGCCGCAGCTCGCCCTCGGAAGGCGCGCGGGTGCCCGAATGGCTGTCGACCCACCCGAACCCGGAGAATCGCGAGGCGCGCATCGAAGCGGCGATCCTCGAACTCGAGCGTGTGCCCGCCGACCCGAAGGTCGGTCGCGACGTGTTCATGCGGGCGATCGACGGTGTGGTCTACGGGCCCGACCCGCGGGCCGGCTACTTCGCGGATCAGCGCTTTCACCACCCGGATCTGAGGTTCCGACTCGACTTCCCGGAAGGCTGGAACACGGCCAACCAGACCCAGGCCGTGCTCGGCATCAGCGGCGAGCAGGACGCGATGCTCCAGCTCACGCTGGCCCAGGGCGAGACGGTGAAGGAGGCATCCGATGCCTTCTTCGCCCAGCAGGGGCTGCAGTCCGGAAACATCCAGACCACGAAGGTGAATGGACTCTCTGCGGTGACGGGCGACTTCGCCGTGGCCACCGCTCAGGCGAACCTGCGCGGCGTGGCCCACTTCGTCGCCCTGGGCGACCACATCTACCAGCTGCTCGGCTACGCCGCCGCGAATGCGTTCGAGGCCCGGGAAGGCGCACTGCGCGCGTCGCTCGGGAGCTTCCGGCGCGAAACGAGCCGCGCGGTGCTCAACGCGAAGCCGTGGCGGATCGACATCGTGCGTCCGAAGCGCTCGCTCAGCATCGCCGACTTCGCGCGGACCTATCCCGGGCCGGTCGAGGCCGAGGAGCTCGCGCGCATCAACGAGCTCGACGCCGGCGAGCGCTACCCGGCCGGTCGTCCGGCGAAGCGTGTCGTGGGAAGGGCGCTGCCCCGCTAGCCCGCCGGCGGCCCCGCGCTCAGGCTCTCGGAGCCGGCGGCCTCCGGGGGAGTCGTGAGGTCTTCGAGGATCAGCGCCCGATGCGGCGCCACCAGCGGGGTGGCCGCACAGGCGATCGCGCGGTTGGCGAACAGGGCGGCGTCCTGACGGGAGCCCATCGAGAGCGCGCCGACTACAGCCAGCAGCCAGGCGTCGAGGGAGCCACCCTCGGCCAGGGGCAGCAGCCGCGCGAGCGCATCGTCTTCGCGTCCACACAGCATCAGGGCTTCGGCGAGGCCGAGCTCGGCTTCGGTGCTGCCGGGTTCGGAGGAGAGCGCGGTTTCGAATGCGGCGCGCGCTTCGGGGCCCTGGCCGCGACGCAGGTGGAGCGTGCCCAGGCGCGTCCAGGCCTGCCAGCCGCGGCCGCCGGGAATGGGCTCGCCGTGCTCGCGTTCGTTCGCTCGCGAGAGGCAGGTGCGGTAGAAGCCTTCCGCCTCTTCGAGCCAGGGCTTGGGGTCGCGCTCGCGCAGCGAATGCTGCTCGGCGAGCACGCCGGAGAGGAAACAGAAGTTGCTGTGATCACCACTCCAATCGCGGGCGCGTGACAGCACCTCGGGCACTTCCTCGAGCCGACCGCGCACGATCAGCAGGTGCGTGAAGACGGTTCCGGGCAGGACCACGTCACACGTGCGATCGCCGGCGGTGCGAGCGTCGCGCAGGGCTCCCCAGGCGATCTCGGCCCGGGAGAGCGCGTCTTCGATCCGGCCCGCCCGTTGCAGCTCGAGGGCGTAGTAGGCCTGCACGCTCGGGTGGCGCGGTTCTTCGGCGGCGCGTCGTTCGAGCAATCGCAGGTTGCGCCCGTTTTTGTCGCGCGCCGTACGCGCCGCCTCGCAGGCGCCGTAGTGGACGATCGGTGCTTCGACGTCCCGCACGACGCGCGGCTTCGCCCATTCATCGACCGACTCGTGCACGCGCCCCTCCCAACGGAAGTCCGCGTCGCGACGGATGAGGCGGGGCACACGCACGGGCTCGCCCAGGCGCTCCTCGCCGGAGAGGACCTTCGCCGGCACCGCCTCGAGCCGCTTCGCGTGGGAGAGGGGCAGCTGTCCGAGGTCGAAATCGTTCGCGGCGATCGCCTCGCGGATCACTCGCTGGGCATCGCCGCCGAGTCGTTCGTCCGCATCGAGCACCAGCAGGAACTCGGTCTCGACGAAGGGCAGCGCTGCGTTGCGCGCGGCCGAGAAGTCGTCGTTCCACGGGTGTTCGATCACCTGGGCACCGAAGGAGCGGGCGATGGCGGGCGTGTCGTCGCGGCTCCCGGTATCGACGATCACCATCGCGTCGCACAGGCCCTGCACGGACTCGAGGCAGGCGGGCAGGTTCTCGGCTTCGTCGCGAACGATCATGCAGAGCGTGAGTCGGGTGGTCATTGGTGGTCTCCCAGGAAAGAGTCGGAGTGCCGCTCGAGGGGGACCCGCAGCGGCGACATCGGGACGTCGCCCTGCAGGAGTCGGTCGAGAAAGTCGTAGCGGCCGTAGGGGGCGCGCTTCGGCCCGCCCCATTTCAGCGCGAAGCGGCGCCAGTTCGCCTGCAAGTGGCCCCGGTGCCGGTCGGCCTTCGCCGCGTCTTCGTAGTGGGCGTGGTGGACGAACACGTCGTTTGCAAGCCGCGTCCGGTATCCCGCGAGCCGGGCCCGCAGGGAAAAGTCGTCGTCCTCGAATCCCCACGGCGAGAAGCGCTCGTCGAAGCCACCGATCGCCGTGAGCACCTCTGCCCGGACGAACACGCACAGCGAAGTGAACAGGATCTGATATTCGCCCTTGCGATGGTGCTGCTCGGCGTGGCGGGCGGCGAAGGCGCGCAGGGCTTCGGGGGTCGAGGCGGCCTGGGTTTCGACCTGCTGGCCGTGGGCGGCGCGATCGGCGCAGGGCACCACGCAGCCCACCAGCGGGTCGATCGCGGCGTGGTAGCGGAGTCGCTCGAGCCAGCCCGGGTAGACGATCACGTCGTTGTCCAGGAACACGACGTCGCTCGGCGCGGCGCTCTCGAGGGCCTGGTTGCGCGCGCGCGGAGCGCCCCGGTTCTCGGTGTTCTCGATCAGGCGGATGTCGCGCTGGCTGCGCAGGAAGCGCAGGCTTCCGTCGCTCGATCCGTTGTCGACGACCGTGATCGTGATCGGGAAGTCCGGGTCTTCGGTCTTGCGGAGCGCTTCGAGGCAGTCACGTGTCTTGGCTTCGGCGTTGTAGGAGACCACCACGACGTGGGTCTCTTCGCCGCGCGGCGGGCCGGTCTCGACGACCTCTGCGGGATCCAGTCCGCCACGCTCGACATTGATGCCGCGCACCATCGAGACGTGGCGCATGTCGCCCACGACCCGGATCGCGCTCTGACGAGTCGCCTCGGGAAGCGACTGCCCTTCGCACTCGGCTTCGAGCCGGGCGAAGCTCGCCAGGCTGTTCCGGTAGGTCGGGTACAGGTTCTCG
The DNA here is from genome assembly GCA_039030075.1 of Myxococcota bacterium. Taxonomy (NCBI): domain Bacteria; kingdom Pseudomonadati; phylum Myxococcota; species Myxococcota bacterium. The sequence goes on from JBCCEW010000024.1 coordinate 9,871, forward strand.
AAGATCAGCTGCAGCCGCTGCAGGGAAGGTTCGACGCGGTTGTCGTCCGAGATCCCGAAGAGCAGCGGGTCGCGGTGCTTGTGGTACATCCGCAGCAGGTTCGCGCCGTAGCGCTCCATGCGATGGAAATAGCGCTCGGGACTGAGCCGGTGATCGTGCTCGCAGATGGCCTCCGGCACGTAGAGGACGCTCCAGCCCTGCTTGTCCAGCCGGTAGCCGAGCTCGGTGTCTTCCATCACCGGTTCCGCAAACTGCTCGTCGAAGCCGCCGACGTCGAGAATGGCCTGTCGTGACAGGCTGAGATTGCACGTCCAGAAGTAGTGCCAGTCGTGGAGGCGTCCGGGCGAGAGCCGCTGGAAGTCGAAGAGCAGGTCGCTGGTCGACAGCAGCTGGGTGAACGGTCCGCGCAAAGCCCGTGGGGCGAACGGGAAGCTCCCCATCACGGCCGTCTTCGGCGCCGCGGTGCGGTGCTTCGCGAGATGGATCTCGAGCAAACGCGGGTCGGGCAGGGCGTCGTCGTTCAGGATCAGCACGAGGTCGGCACGCGCGTGGGTGAGCGCGCGGTTGCGGGCGGCCGCAGGCCCGGCGTTCTCCTGGCGGTGTACCGAGCACGCGTAGGGCAGGGGGTCGGTATCGATCCGGATGGGCTCCGGGCTCCCGTCGTCCACCACCACCACCTCGAAGCGGTCGGGCGCGACGGTCTGCTGGCGCAGCCCCTCGAGGAGATTCTCGAGGCGCGTGCTGGGCCCATAGATCGGAACGATCAGCGACATCTCGGGTGCGGCCATATCGTCTTCGATCGCCGGCGCTTTTCACGCGCTTGAGTCTCTCGTGCAGAGAATCGCCGAGGTCGGCGAGCCGGGGTCGGATTTCGCGGTGGTGTGCGCGTTTTCCACGACGCCCGCTGGTTCGAAGCGCCGATCGCCCGGACGCTTCGGCAGGTCCGAGGCGGGCTTGGCGTCGCTCTTGCCTCCGGACGATCGAGGACGCTCCCGAAACGCGAAGGAGACGCAGGACGCGACGAGGAGACCCATTCATGCACGACAGCTCGAGCTTCGAGCACGCTCTCGCCCAGGGGATCGCCACGCTCGGACAGGGCGATCTGGACCAGGCGGCGGACGCCTTTGCCTGCGCTGCTCGCGAGGGACAGCGCGGGGGCTGGCGGTGCGAGAGCGAACGCCCGGTGGCGCTGCTCTTGGATCAGCCCTGGTGCGGCTACCCGAACGTCGAGCTGGTCGCGGCGCTCGCGGAACGCGGTTGTCTCCCGGTCGTGATGAGTCCCGAGGTGGCCCTCGGCGGCGCGCTGCCGGACGTGAACGCCGAGAACTGGCGCACGCTCCGCCACCGGGGCGTCTCGCTCCGGGACGTCGCAGCCTACGACCTCTGCGTGCGGCACGAGCGGACCCTCGCCGAGCTCGAAGCGGGCGCCCTCGCGCTCCCCGCCATCGCGGCCGAGTTCGATCGCGCGGTGCGGATGCTCGACCGCGCCGACGCCTTCCTGGAAGTCTTCACGCCCGCGGTAGTGGCCATTGCCCAGGGGCACGTGCTGGCGAGCGCGGCACTGCGCGCACTGGCCCAGGCGCGCGGCGTGCGTGTGGTGGCGCTCGAGAACACGATGCACCGGGAACGGCTGCTGTGGGACGACGGCGCAGCGCTCCCTGTTGTGCACAATCCGGTGCGCGCGAGCTGGTGGTGCCGAAGCGCCGCGGACCCGGCGCAGGACACGGCCTACGCCGAAGCGTTCCTGCGCGACGTGCGGGGGCTGAAGAGCGAGGAGCACGCGGGCCCGGCCCAGACTCCTTCTGCGTCCGCGGTGACCCCGGTTCCCTCGGCGCCCCCGGCCGGACAGACGCTGCTCTACCTCGGCCAGGTCTCCACCGACTCGGCGGTGCTGTGGGGGCTCTCGCCGGGCTTCGATCGCCAGGTCGACGTGCTGCGATCCCTCACCGCGTACGCCGCCGATCGAGGCCTGCGGGTGCGCGCAAAGCTGCACCCGAAGGAGGCCGGAGGCGACAACCCCCTCGAGCTTCCCTACGACCGGCTCACCTGGCGGCAGGTGACAGCCGACCCGGAGCTCTCGCGTTGGATGGGGCAAGGAGTCCTCGAGGTGGATGCCGACAACGGCTGGGACACCTATGCCGCGATCGAAGCCGCGGATGCGTGCGTCACGATCACCTCCCAGGCGGGCCTCGAAGCGCTGCTGGCGGGGCGCGAGGTGGTCCTGTGCGGCCGCGCGTTCTACGGCGGGCTCGGATTCACCCACGAGGCCGACGGACCCGAGACCCTGGCGGGTTGCCTGGACCGGGCCCTGCGTCGCGACGGACAGCGCAACGATCCCGCGACGGTGCGCGCGTTCTTCCGGCACTACCTCGAGCAGCAGTGTGTGGCGAAGACGCCAGAGAGCGTCGCGGACGTGCTGTGCGCCGGCCTATCGCTCGTGCCGAACGAGAAGCCCGAACCGGTGGGCAAGGACTTCGCGTACGAGAGTGGCGAACGTCAGACGGCGCTGCGCTACGACGAGATCCGTTACGACCACCGGGCGCGCTACGAGTTCGCGGCCGAGGCCCTGCGTTCGATCGGCGGGAACCGGACGCTCGAAGGCGCCGACGTCTTCTGCGGCAACGGCTACGGCACCCGGTATCTCGCCGAAGGGAGCAGCGCCAAGCTGCAGGGCATCGATGGGAGTGCCGAGGCGGTGGCCGTCGCGGCGGATCGCTTCGCCCACCCGCGCGCTCGCTATGACCACGCCTGCTTCCCCTTCGCGCTGCCCGAGCGTTCGCTGGACTTCGCCGTGTCCTTCGAGTCGGTGGAGCACGTCGAAGCGGACACCGAGTTCGTGCGAATGCTCGCCGACGCCCTGCGTCCGGGCGGTCTGCTCTTCCTCTCGACGCCGAACGAGGCCGCGCTGCCCTTCCAGACGAACGCGGACTACTTCGGGCACCACTGTCGTCACTACACCCAGCGCGAGATCGAGGACCTCGCTGGCCTCCGCGGGCTCGCACCGCGTTTGACGCTGGGCCAGGACTGCTACCGACTGACGGGCAACCGCGTGAGTGGACTTCTCGACGAGCCGGCGATGGGTTTGCGCGACGACCTCGAGACACCCCAGTTCTGGGTCCAGGTATACGAACGCATCGGCCTGGCCGAGGCGTCGCGTGCGGACGGGGTCCGTTTGGCGGGTATGCCGCTGGGCGATCTGGCGGGGCTCGGGCCCGGCGCCGTGGGGCACTTCGCGAGCCGCGAATTCGCCGATCCGAGCGAGCGTGAGAGGCTGACCGCGCAGCTGGGTCAGGTACGACGGGCGCTCGCGCCCGGCGGCAGCGTCGAGCTGCGACTGGGGTCGGGGGACGCTCTCCCGCGCTTCTCCGCGGCGCGCGCGGTGCTGCTCGGCGCAGGCTTCTGCGATGTCGTCGGGGTGCCGGGCGAGCGGAACGAGCTTCGCATCGCGGCCTGGCAGCCGCGCTAGAGGCGGGCCGGCTGCCTGGCGGTGCCGGCCGTTGACGCTCTCAGGGGCGCCCCCGATACTCCACTTGGTCGCGCGACCAAGTTCGCGCCCAGCGTCGTGTCCGTGAGGCATCTCGCCCGCCGGTCACCGCGCGTGGACTGCCTGGAGGCTCCTTGGCCCGCACCGACTCGCGCGAGCGCATCTTGAATGCAGCCGAGTCCCTGTTCGCGGAAAAAGGCGTGCGGGCGGCTTCGCTGCGTGAGATCGGGGCGCGAGCCCGGGCGAACCCGGGCTCGATCTACTTCCACTGGAAGACCAAGGCCGAGCTGGTGCGCGAGGTGTTTGCGCGGCGCCTGGGCCCGCTCGACGCGGAGCGGTTGCGCCGGCTCGAGGCGGCCGAGAAGGAGCACGCCCCCGAGGCGGTTCCGCTCGAGGGCGTGCTCGAAGCGCTGGTGGCGCCGATGCTCGAATTGCTCACCCAGCAGCGGAGCGGCGCCGGCTTCCTGCGTCTGCTGGGGCGCACCTACAACGAGCCCGACCGCGATCTCGTGCGCATGCTGCGCCGGGACCACGGCGCCACCGTCGAGCGCTTTCGCGACGCGCTGGCGCGCGCGCTGCCCGAGCTCCCCGAAGAGCAGCTCTTCGTGCGGTTCCACTTCGCGCTGGGCGCGCTCGCCTACACCCTGGGCAGCGACGCCAGCTGGCAGCTGGTGGTGGGTGCGCGCAAGCGTCCCGCGTCCTGGGAGCAGGTGTTGAGCGAGCTGATGCCGTTCCTGGTCGCCGGGTTCGGTGCGCCGAGTGCCTTGCCCGACACGCGACGCGGAGCGGCCTAGCCACGCGGCCGCGCGAAGCGAAGCTACCCTGGACCTCGACCCGAAGGAGACCCCGTCATGAGCCATCCCACCCTGCGCACCGTCCTGTGCGAACTCACTGGCGTCGAGTACCCGATCGTCCAGACCGGTATGGGCTGGGTGGCGAGCGCGAAGCTCGTCTCTGCCACGGCGAACGCGGGCGGCCTCGGCATCATCGCGTCGGCCACGATGGACCTGCGCCAGCTCGAGGCGGCGATCGCCGAGACGAAGAGCCGCACCGACAAGCCCTTCGGCGTGAACCTGCGCTCGGATGCCCCGGACGTCATGGACCGCGCGGCGCTGATGGTGCGCGAAGGCGTGAAGGTGGCGTCCTTCGCCCTGGCCCCCAGTGAGAAGCTGATGCGCTCGCTGAAGGACGAGGGGCTGGTGTGCATCCCGTCGATCGGCGCGAAGCGCCACGCCGAGAAGGTGGCGGGCTGGGGAGCCGACGCGGTGATCGTGCAGGGGGGTGAGGCCGGCGGTCACACGGGCAGCGTGCCGACCACGGTGCTCTTGCCGCAGGTGGTCGATGCGGTCGACATCCCTGTGATCGCGGCGGGCGGCTTCTTCGACGGACGCGGACTGGTCGCGGCGCTGGCTTATGGCGCGGCGGGCATCGCGATGGGCACACGCTTCCTGCTGACGAGCGACTCGCCCGTACCCGACGCGATCAAGCAGGTCTACCTGCAGGGGAAGGTCACGGACACGGTGGTCACGACCCAGGTCGACGGTCACCCGCATCGCGTGCTGCGCACGCCGCTGGTGGAGCGTCTGCTCAAGACCAACGCGGTGACGAGCCTGCCCCGGGCGGCTCAGAACGCGCTCGCGTTCCAGCAGATGTCGGGTGCCTCGTGGTGGGATCTGATCCGCGAGGCGATCTCCATGAAGCGCAGCCAGGAGCTCTCCTGGAGCCAGGTGATCATGGCCGCGAACGCACCGATGCTGCTCAAGGGCACGATGGTCGAAGGCAAGGTAGACGCGGGTGTCATGGCGAGCGGGCAGGTGACTGGCCTGATCGAAGATCTCCCGAGCTGTGCCGAGCTGATCGGCCGGATCGTGGCCGAGGCCGAGGACACCCTGAACCACCTCGGGGCGAAGGCGCCCCAGGACGCCTAGTGCCGTTCGGCCTGCCGGGTGGCCGGTGGGGCCACGCATCGGGACATCGCTGAGGACGCGTTGAGCTTCGCCGAGTTTCGCGGGCGCGCCTTCTGGGTGGTGCTGGGCTGCTTTGTCTGTCAGATGGGCCTGGGCTTCGGCTACGGCATGACGGCTCTGGCCCCGGCCCTGGTGGAAGACCTCGGCTGGTCGCGTGCCACCTTCTCGTCGGCACAGGCGCCCCAGGTGTTCTTCATCGCCGGGGCGAGCCCGCTGGTCTGGTGGGTGCTCCTGCGGCTCGGCGCGCGCGGCCTGTTCGCCTTGTCGGCGGTGCTGCTCGGGTCGGCCTACGTGATCGTCGCGGGCATGGATGCGTGGTGGGAGTTCGCCTTCGCCTGGGCGCTGGTGGGGCTCGCCGTCACGGGCCTCGGCGACATCACGGTGGGCGCGGTGATGGCCCAGTGGTTTCGCGAGCGCCGGGGCCTGGCTCTGGGCATGGCGTACACCGGTTCGAACGTCGGCGGCTATCTCGCCACCACCCTGATGGTGGCGCTCGCCGCCGGTGGCAGCTGGCGCGACGGTGTGGGCGCGATGGCGGGCGTGGCGTTCTGCGTGCTCCTGCCCGTGGCGCTCTTCGCGGTGCGCGAGCGCGGCAGCGTGGCCCGGGTGGAAGACGTGGACGCCGTGGGCGAGGAGACCGATCTCTCCCTCGGCGAAGCCGTCCGCACGCGCAGCTTCTGGATCCTCGCCTTCGGACTCGGCGTGTATTGGTGCGATCTCTATATCCTGCTGCACCACTTCGGCCTGGCCGCCGTCGATGCCGGGTTCGCGGCGGAACAGGCCGCGTTCTACTGGAAGAACGCGGTGCTGATGGGCTTGCTCAGCAAGGTGGCGTTCGGTTTCGTCGCCGATCGCCTGCCGGCGAAGGCGGCCATCCTGCTCGACTACGCGCTGCTCTCGGTCGCGATCGGTTCGCTCCTGTGGATCTCGGCCTGGGGAGCCTGGGGCGGCTGGGCCTTCGTCGTGGTCTTCGGGTTCGCGTACACCGCGCGCGATGTCGCGACGCCCCTGGCGATCGCCTACGCCTTCGGGGGTCGGCATCTCGCCCAGATCTACGGCGTGATGATGCTGACGATTCTGTTGGCGGGTCCCGGGCCCGTGGTCGCCGGAGCCATCCGCGATGCCACCGGGAGCTATGCGCCCGGGTTCGGCCTGTTGGCGGCGCTGAACGTCGTATCCTTCCTCGCGCTCTGGGCGTTGCGCGACGAGCGTCGTCGTTCGGCCCGGTCGTGACGGAGACCTGCGATGGCCGATGAACTTCGCTTCGAGACCCCCGAGCCGGGGATTGCGGTGCTCACCCTGCACCGGCCCGAACGCCTGAATGCGCTGAACGCCCCGCTGATGGAGCAGCTCGACGCCGCGCTCGGGCGCGTGCGGGACGATGCCGACCTGCGGGTGTGTCTGCTGCGCGGCGCGCCGCGCACGAACGGCACGCCGTGCTTCAGCGCGGGGGTCGACCTGAAGGCCTTCGCCGAGGGGCAGGGCGTGGGCTTCCAGCCGGGGATCCGGATCACCGACACCCTGGCCGCGCTGCCGAAGCCGACGATCGCGGTGATCGACGGGGTTTGCACCACCGGCGGCGCGGAGCTGGCGGTCGCTTGCCACCTCCGGCTCGTGGCCCCGACCGCACGCATCTCCGACTGGCACCTGAGGAAGCTCGGCACCGGCCTCGGTGCCTGGGGAGCGTCCACGCGCTGGGCGCGGCTGGTGGGCGCGGCGCGCACGCGGGAGCTGTTTCTCACCGGCCGCGAGATCGATGGCGAAGAAGCGCTGCGGATCGGCTTCGCGAGCCGGCTCGTACCTTCCGCGTCGCTCTTCGAGACGGCGCTCTCGCTCGCACGCGAGATCGCGACGCTCGACCCACGCGGGGTGGCCATGACCCTGGCCCACCTGGCGCGCGTCGACGACCAGAGCGAGGCCCAGGCGCTGGCCTTCGCGGCCCAGGCGCCGGACTGGTTCGGGATCCAGCCGGACCTGGGGCAGGACCCGGGCGCGGAGTGAGCGGCCCGCCACGCCCGGCGCCCATGAAGCGATTTCTCATTTGCCATTTGTGGAACGGGGCGTATCGTATTTGGGAGCCCGCGGTTCGCCGGGCGGTGCGGAGGCTTGCATGGATTTCGACTTCAGCGACGAAGAGAAGGCGTTCCAGAAGGAGGTCGAGGCCTTCCTCGCCGCCGAAGCGTCGCCCGACGTGATGGACGCGCATCCGGAGCAACTCTCCCAGACCGTGGATACGCCGCCGAAGCGGGCCTTCATGCGCAAGCTGGCCGAGCGGGGCTGGCTCGGGATGTCCTGGCCGAAGGAGTACGGCGGTCAGGAGCGGAGTGGCATCTACGACTTCCTGCTCACCGAGGCGCTCTCGCGCTGGGGTGCACCCCAGCCGGGGAAGGGCGTCGGGATCGTCGGCAAGACGATCATTCGCCACGGCAACGAGAAGCTGAAGAAGACCTTCCTGCCGAAGATCATGCGTGGCGAGGTCGAGTTCGCGATCGGTTACAGCGAGCCCCAGGCCGGATCCGACGCGGCGAACATGCAGCTGAAGGCCCAGAAGGTCGACGGCGGCTGGAAGCTCGACGGCAAGAAGATCTGGACCACCTCGGCGCACTTCGCCGACTGGTACTGGGTGGGCGCCCGCACGGATACGAGCCACAAGCACAAGGGCATCACCCTCTTTCTGATCGAGATGAACCACCCGGGTCTGACCCTTAGCCCGACCTGGACGATCGGCGACGAGCGGACCAACGAGGTGTTCTTCGACGACGTGTTCGTCAGCGACGACTTCGTCGTGGGCGAGGTCAATCACGGCTGGACCTATATCTGTGAAGCCCTCGACCTCGAGCGCTTCGCGATGATGCCGGTCGGCTGTCTCGAGAAGAAGGTCGAGGCGCTCTGCGAGCACGTGGCCACCACGAAACGCGACGATCGCCCCCTGCGCGAGGATCCCGGCGCGCGGCGGGCCGTGGCCCAGACCGTGACCCAGCTGGAAGTGGCGCGCATGCTCCAACGACGGGTGATCAGCGAGGCGCTGAAGGACCGCGTCCCCACCGTGGAGTCGTCCCAGTACAAGCTCTACATGAACGAGACCGGCCAGCGCATGACGAACGCGACCCTCGACCTGCTCGGCTCCGAGGGCCTCCTGAAGAAGGCGAACGCGTCGGCGCCGATGGGCGGGCGCTTCGAGCGCTCCTATCGCTACACGGTCGTCGACACGATCGGGGGCGGGACCTCCGAAGTGCAGAAGAACATCATCGCGCGGCGCGGGCTGGGACTTCCGGCGAACTTTTGAACTTCGTTCGGCTGCGCCTCACGGCGCGCGGCCTTCGGCCGCTTGCGGTTGGGTCCCACTGAGGTTCACGCGCGCCGCCTTCGGCCGCGTGCGGTCGCTGTCTCGCTGAAGTTCACGGGCGCGGCCCCGATGAGGTTCGCGCGCGCGACTCGGGGTCCCGAACGCGCGAGGTGAGACGCGCTACTGCTGGGCGATGGCGCCGATCGGGCCCGGGTCGAGGTACTCCTCGATGCGCGCGATACGGCCGTCTCGGACGCTGACGAGCGCGATCGCCTCGGTCGAAACCGTCTTCCCGTCATTCAGCTCGAGCACGAGGCTGTGCTGCTGGAGATAGCCGCCCTCGACGGCTTCGAGCCGGCGGATCTGGTAGCGCCGCGCGCGACAGCGCTTCGCCATCCAGCCGAGCAGGGCCAGGTTCTCGTCGACGCTCTGGGTCTTGCCGTCGTAGTTGTGCCAGATCCCGGCGTCGGGCTGGAAGCAGGCGCGGGCGGCCTCGATGTCGCCGGCTTCCACGGCGTCCATGAAGCGGCGGGCGAGGGCGAGGGCGTCGGACATGGGGTCAGGGTATGGGCATCGCGCCGCCGACGCCCGGCGCCGGGCCGCCGCTGCTGGGAGGCGGCTCGGTCACCATGACAGGCGGAGCGAGGACGGCGGCGCAGGCGTCGAGGTCGGGACCCGTCGGGACCTCGCCGACCGTGCGGAAGGGCAGGTCGCCTTCGAGGGTCAGTCCGTCGATGGTGCGGATGTCCGTCTCGAGCTCGAAGAAGACCGGCGTGACCAGCGAGAGCGGCGGCGCTTCGCCGCCGAGCCAGCGCAGCAGGTCGTAGAGCGTGAAGTCCCCGGCTGCGTCGATCGTGATCGGCACCGGGAAGGGCTCGCCGCCGAGGATCATCTCGGCCACCGGGTGGATCGTCGCCACGCGGGTCGGCACCTCGGCCCGCAGCGCGATCTCGCGGCGCTCGAGAGAGATCTCGAAGCGGCCGGAGCCCGCAACCTCCGTGTCCAGGGATTGGCAGAAACCGGATTCGAGCGGGAAGGGCGGGGCGATCCGGATCGGGGCGCCGGCGATGGCGACCTCCTGCACCTCGAAATCCCCTTCGAGGGGAAGCCCGAAGAGCAGGTGCCAGATGGAGATTTCGAGGGTCGCCCGCGCGGTCAGGCTGCCCGAGAGCGCGGTCGTCTGGAAGTTCGCCGGCGGGATCAGGATGTCGTAGGCGGCCGCGTCTTCCTCGAGCGCCAGGATCCACTCCTGTTCGAGCTGGCACGCGGTGGCGCCCAGCGCGACGCTGGCGAGGGCGAGCAGGCGCACGAGTCGGGAAGCGGTGCGGTGGCGGGGCGGCATGGGCGTCGGCGAAGGGATCCCGGTCGGGTTTCGAGCGTCGGACGAGGCTACCAGTGGAAGCCATAGTGCGGGAAGCGAATTCCCGGCCTCCGGTGCGACCGCGGGCGGACTTTGCAGCGCAAGGTCGCCGGCTTGGCGGGCGCACTTGCCGGTGGCGCGTCGATTGGCGATTTCCAATACGCTCCGTATCGTATATATTCTGAGCGAGCGCCGGCGGGAGGTCTGCCCCCGCACCAGCGTGTCCCCGATCTCGCGATTTCCCGTCGCCTCAGGCAAGCGCCCAGAGCGCAGAGGAGTGTCTCGTGGACTTCGATTTCGATTCCCAGGAACAGGCCTTCGCCGAAGAAGTGGAGAAGTGGCTCGTCGAGAATCACGACCCGGTCGTGATGGACCCGACCCGCGAGAACTTCACCCAGCTCGCCGACACGCCGGAGCGTCGCGACTTCATGAAGAAGCTGGCGGCGAAGGGTTGGCTCGGCATGTCCTGGCCGAAGGAGTACGGCGGACAGGAGATCGAGGGCATCTACGAGTTCATTCTGAACGAGGCGCTCTCGAAGCACGCTGCGCCCCAGATCGGCAAGGGTGTCGGCATCATCGGCAAGACCTTGATCCGCCACGGCAGCGAGAAGCTCAAGCGGGAGTTCCTGCCGAAGATCCTGAAGGCCGAGATCGAGTTCGCGGTGGGCTACAGCGAGCCCGAGGCCGGTTCGGACGCCGCGAACATGCAGCTCAAGGCCGAGAAGGTCGACGGCGGCTGGAACCTGAACGGCCAGAAGATGTGGACCACCTCGGCGCACTTCGCCGACTGGTACTGGGTCGGCGCCCGCACCGACCCGGACAAGCGGAAGCACGATGGCCTCTCGCTCTTCCTGATCCCGATGGACCACCCGGGTCTCGAGGTGCAGAGCTTGCCGACGATCGGCAAGGACACCACGAACCAGGTGTTCTTCGAGGACGTGTTCGTGCCCGACGACTACCTGGTCGGCGAGCGCGGTCGCGGCTTCCAGTACATCTCCGAAGCCCTCGACCTCGAGCGCTTCACGATGTTCACCCTGTCGCCGATCACCGAGCGCACCCGCGTGCTGATCGACCACGTCAAGCAGGCGAAGCGCGACGGTCAGCCCCTGAAGGACGACCCGACCGTCCGCCGGCTGATCGCCCACATCGCGACCGACACCGCCGTCGCGAAGGCGCTCTCTACCCGCTTCGTCTCCGCGGCCCAGTCCGGAGGCAAACCGCCGACGATCCCGTCGTCCCAGTACAAGCTGTTTACGACGTCCCTGTCCCAGCGCGTCTGCAAGGACGCGCTCGACATCTGCGGCGCCTCGGGAACGCTGCGGGTCGATCAGGACGTCGCGCCGGTTTCGGGCCGCTTCGAGGGCGCCTATCGGGCCACGGTCAACGAGACCGTGGGCGGAGGTTCCTCGGAGATCCAGAAGAACATCATCGCCCGGCGTCACCTGGGCCTCCCGAAGAACTTCTAGGGGCACCCTGTGGCCGCGACCCCCGCACCGCTCGACGGCGTCACGGTGCTCGACCTTTCGACGGTCGGGCCCGGGACCCGTTGTACGCGCATCCTCGCCGACTACGGCGCGGAGGTCGTGAAGGTCGGGGTGCCGCCGAAGAAGTCGGGCCTGCAGACCCAGCCGGCCTTCTGGTCGTACTCCGCGAACCGCGGCATGCGCCAGGTGCGTATCGATCTGAAGGACGCCGATGGGAAGGCGGCCTTCGAGGCGCTGGTCCGCAAGGCCGACGTCGTGCTCGAGAGCTATCGCCCGGGTGTGATGGCGCGCCTCGGCATCGATTACGAGCAGCTGCGCGCCCTCAACCCGCGCATCATCGTGTGCTCGACCAGCGGCTATGGCCAGGCGGGGCCCGCTTCCCAGTACGCCGGGCACGACATCAACTACCTGGCCGTGGGCGGCTTTCTCCACACGAGCGGGCGCCGGGGCGACGGCGGTCCGCCGCTGCCCGGCGCCACGGTCGCCGACAGCGCGGCGGGCGGGATGCACGCGGCGATCGCGATCCTGGCCGCGCTGATGCGTCGGGAGAAGACGGGCGAAGGCGAGTACCTGGACGTCAGCGTCGCCGATGGGGTGCTGCTCCTGACCTCGCTCTACGTCGATCAGTATCTCGCGACCGGTGCCAAGCCCGGGCCCGGCCACGACATCCTCACCGGCCGCTACGCCTGCTACAGCACCTATGAGTGCGCGGACGGGAAGTGGGTGTCGGTGGGCGCGATCGAGGGGCCGTTCTACGCGAACCTCTGCAAGCTCCTGGGCTGCGAGCAGTGGCTCGAGCACCAGCACGACGATGCGGTGCAGGAGAAGATCCGCGACGACTTTGCGGCGGCGTTCCGCACCCGCGATCGAGACGCCTGGGTCGCCGAACTCGCGCCGGCGAACACCTGCGTGGCTCCCGTGTATGCGATCGACGAGCTCGCCCAGGACCCCCAGTTCCACGCGCGGGGCATGTTCGTCGATGCCGAGCACCCGACCGAGGGACGCTTCCGCCAGGTGGCGCCGCCGCTCGCCGGAATGCCGCGTGCCGAGGTGACTCCGGTCCCCGACGGCGCGAAGACCGATACCGACCGTTTGCTCGCCGAGGCCGGAGTGGCCGCAGAGGCGATCGAGCGGATGCGGGGCGCAGGCGTCATCGCCTGAGCTCAGAAGGAGGAGCCTCCATGTCTGATTTGCCGGCCGAGGTCCAGGGATGGATCGGCGAGAAGCGCTACGAGATCGAAGGCGAGTTCGATGTCGAGCGCGGCTACATCTTCACCACCTGCTCGTCGGTCCAGAACGGTAATCCCATCTTCTGGGACGAGAAGGCGGCGAACGACATCACCGATGGCTTCATTGCGCCGCCGGCGATGATCTCGGTGTGGTTCCGGCCGCACCACTGGGCGCCGAATCGCGCGGAGGAGCAGGCGCTCCCGTTGCAGGTGCACTTCGACCTGAAGCGCGTCTTCGAACTGCCCGAGGCGGTGATGAGCGACAACACGGTCACCTTCGGCGCTCCCGTGCGCCTCGGCGACCGGCTGAAGACCTGGCAGGTGCTGCGCAACGTCAGCAGCCCCAAGACCACGAAGCTCGGCAAGGGTCGCTTCTGGGACATCGACGTCGAGTATCAGAACCAGCGCGGCGAATGGGTCGGCACCGAGAGCTACACCGGCTTCGGTTATCGGAGGGATTCGTAATGGCGTACGAAGGCATCGTGGCATCCGATGTGAAGGCGGGCGACAGCCTCCCCGAGCTCGCGATCGACGTGGAGCCCGTGACGATCGTGCTCGGCGCGATGGCGAGCCGCGATTGGCGGCCCCAGCACCACGACTACAAGTTCGCGACCGGCAACAACGGCGTGCAGGACATCTTCATGAACACGCCGAACCTGGCCGCGTGGTTCGAGCGCTACGTCACCGACTGGACCGGCCCCTTCGGCCGCATGGGTTGGATCCGCTTCCGCATGAAGGATTCGGTCTTCCCGGGCGAGTCGATGGTGTTCGGCGGCAAGGTGCTCGGCGTCGACACCGACGATCAGGGCTGCGCCTGGGCCGAAGTGGAGCTCGAACTCAAGGCGGGCGGTCGCGTGACCACCGTCTGCACCGCGCGCGTCGCGATTCCCCAGGACGCGGGCGACAACCCCTGGAAGCGTCAGGGCGACGACTGGCGCCCGCGCGCGGCGGCCTAGATACCGGCGAGAACGCCCACCCCAGCTTCGGCGGCGCCAGTTCGCGCGCCGCGACAGAGAGGACATCCCATGGATCTCGAGTTCACCGAAGAACAGCAGCTCATGCGCGACATGACGCGCACCATGCTCAGCGAGCATTGCCCGGTCGACGTGGTGCGCCAGATGGAAGACGACCCGAAGGGTTATCCCGACGGGCTCTGGAAGCAGGTCAGCGAGCTCGGTCTCACCGGCATGCTGATCCCCGAAGACTTCGGTGGATCGGGGCAGACGCTCCTCGAAGCGGCGCTCGTCTACGAAGAGTTCGGCCGCACGATGGCGCCGATCCCGCACTTCGAGAGCGCGGTGATGTCGGCGGGCATCCTGCTCGCCGCCGGGGACGACGCCCAGAAGGGCGCCTGGCTCGAGCGGATCGCGAACGGCTCGGCGATCGTCAGCCCGGCATGGCTGGAGCCTGAGCGCGGCTACGGCCCGGTCGGCGTGCAGCTCGATGCGAAGGTAGACGGGGACGGCTTCGTGCTGAACGGCGAGAAGCGCCACGTGGGCTTCGCGCGGGCGGCGGATCAGCTGATCGTGCTCGCGCGCTCGACCGACGGCATCGACCTCTTCCTGGTGGATCCGACAAGCGAGGGCATGGCCCTGACCCAGGAGCTCACCCTCGGCTCGGACTGCCAGTACCACGTGGCCTTCCGCAACGTGCGGGTGCCGGCCTCGGCGCGCATCGGCGCGGCGGGCAGCGGTTGGAAAACCTGGAGCCGTGTCCTGCACCAGGGGATCATCCTGCTCGCGGCCCAGGCGATCGGCGGAGCAGACCGCGCACTCGAGATCACGGTCGAGTACGCGAAGGAGCGCAAGCAGTTCGACAAGCCCCTCGGCGCTTTCCAGTCGCTGGCCCACTACATGGCCGACACCTCGACCCGCATCGATGGTGGCCGCACGCTGGTCTACGAGGCGGCGTGGAACGACGCCCAGGGCCGCTCGATCTCGCGGCTCGCACCGATGGCGAAGCTCTTCGCCTGCGAGACCTACCGCGAAGGCACCCGGGTCTGCGAGCAGATCTGGGGCGGTGTCGGCTTCACGATCGAGTACGACATCCAGCTCTTCTTCCGGCGCGCGAAGCACCTGCAGCTCTCCTGGTGGGATACCCCCTACCTGGAGGAGCTGGTGGCGGCGGACGTCCTCGACAGCTGATCGGTGACCACGCCGGGCGTCCCGGAGGCGCCCGGACCGGGGCGAGCATGAAGTTCGGGATCACCATGTTCGCGACCGACCAGGCGATGAACCCGGTCGAGCTCGCGCGCGAGGCGGAGCAGCGCGGATTCACGTCGCTCTTCCTGCCCGAGCACACCCACATCCCGACCAGTCGACGCACCCCGCCGCCCACCGGCGACGAGGTGCTGGCCGAGGAGTACAAGCGCACCCTCGATCCCTACATCGCCTTGGCGGCCGCGGCGTCGGTCACCGAGCGCATCCGGTTGGGGACGGGCATCGCGCTGGTCGCCCAACACGACCCGATCACCTACGCGAAGGAGCTCGCCACCCTGGATCTGCTCTCCGAGGGCCGGCTGGTCCTGGGCATCGGCTACGGCTGGAACCACGAAGAGATGGAGAACCACGGGATCGACGTGAAGCGGCGTCGGGCCCGGGTGCGCGAGACCCTGCTGGCGATGCAGGTGCTCTGGACCGAGGAGCGCGCCTCCTTCGACGGCGAGTTCATCCAGTTCGAGGAGAGCTGGCAGTGGCCGAAGCCTCTCCAGCAGCCGCGGCCGCCGGTGCTGCTCGGGGGCGCTGCCGGGCCCACGCTCTTCCGGCACATCGCCGAGTACGGGGACGGCTGGCTCCCGATCGGCGGGGCAGGGATGAAGGCCTCGCTCGACGAGCTGCGTCGGGTGGTGGAGAGCGCCGGTCGGCGCTTCGAGGAGCTCGAGATCATGCCGATGGGCGTGCTGCCGACGCCCGAGAAGATCGCCTACTACCGCGATCTCGGTGTCACCGAGTCGGTGCTGCGCGTGCCCGGCGGACCGCGAGACGAGGTGTTGCCGGTCCTCGACGCCTTCGCCGCTCAGTACGTCGAGGCCTAGGTGGGCTCAGCGCAGGGGCCGCAGCACCTCTTCGCCGAACCGGGCGACGGCCTCGCAGTACTCCGCGCGAGACTCGGCGGGCATGGCGAGCGTCAGCCAGGTGACGCCGCGCGCGCCCAACGAGTCGACCACCTCGGCGAATCGCGAGGGTTCGACGGGCTCCTTGCGGTGCATGGTGACGCCGAAGGGAATGAAGCTGATGTCGAGGGGCGCTTCGCGACCGACCGCCTGGGCGTGCTCGCGGGCGTAGGCAATGCGCGCGTCGAGATCGTCGAGGTTCTCGATGGAGGCGGTGCGGACGCGATCGCTCGGAATGCCCGGGGTCGGGAAGGGTACCCAGCCGTCGGCGAGTTCTACCGCGCGTCGGATCGCGCGGCGGCTGTTGCCGCCCACCCAGATCGGGGGGTGGGGCTGCTGGACGGGACGCGGGCGCATGGTGTTGCCCGTCGCCGCCCATTCGCGGCCGATCAGTTCGACGCCGTCTTCGGTGAAGGCGCGCTTCATCGCGCGCAGGGCCTCGTCGGCGATGTCGTTGCGGTTGTCGAAATCCGCTCCGAGGGCGCGGAACTCGGGCTTCAAGTAGCCCGCCGCGACGCCCAGGATCACGCGGCCTTCGGACAGGACGTCGAGGCTGCTGACCGCCTTCGCGGTGAGGAACGGGTTGCGGTACCCGATCACGATGATGTTCGTCTGGAGCCGCAGTCGCTCGGTGGCGGCGGCGGCGAAAGAGAGCGCGATCCACGGATCGAGGGCATGGTGCCCGCCACTCGCCAGCCAACGGTCGCCGGGGAACGGGTGATCGGTGACGTAACAGGCGTCGAAGCCGGCGGCCTCGACGGCCTGCGCCATCTCGCGAATCGCCGCGGCGGAAACGAACTCGTCGCCGGCGTCGACCCGGTCGGTCGGGAGCTGGACGGAAAAGCGCATCGGCGCAGCATACCCCCCTCGGGCGGCGGAGCCGCCCCAGGGCTCGGTGGTTCGTTCGGAGTCGCCGGTTCGACCAGGATCGCAGGTTCGTCCAGAGCGCCGGACGGTTGCTTGGCAGTGCGAGACGCGGCTCCTATCGTCCCCGAGCGCACGCCCGCCACCGTCGGCACCCAGGATGGGTTCCTCGTCGCGTCGCTCTGGCGCGCTGCCCCGCTCTCCGCACCCCCGTCTTCCGGCCCGTTCCCGGGTCGCCCTTAGGAGTTCCCCTTGGATCTTCGCTACTCGGAATCCGACGAAGCCTTTCGCAAGGAGCTGCGCAGCTGGCTCGACAGCGAGGTGCCGGCCCACGGGCGTCCGCCTTCGGAGCACGACTGGCCCGCACGACGCGAGTACGACACGGCCTGGCAGCGGAAGCTCTACGAGGCGGGCTACGCGGGCATCAACTGGCCGAAGGAGTTCGGCGGGCGCGATGCGTCGCTGACCGAACAGCTCGTCTACTACGAAGAGATCGCGCGGGCGAACGCGCCCTACGTCGGGGTCAACTTCGTGGGCCTGCTCCACGGCGGCCCGACCCTGATGTCCGAGGGCACGCCCGAGCAGAGGGAGAAGCACATCGGGCCGATCATCCGCGGCGAGGAGGTCTGGTGTCAGGGCTTCTCCGAGCCGTCGGCGGGTTCGGACCTGGCTGCGCTGAAGACGAAGGCCGAGCTCGACGGCGATCACTACGTCGTGAGCGGCCACAAGATCTGGACGTCCTTCGCCCAGGTGTCGGACTACTGCGAGCTGCTCGTCCGCACGAACCCGGAGGAGAAGCACCGCGGGATCACCTGGCTCGCCATGCCCATGGACCTCGAGGGCATCGAGATCCGGCCGCTGCCGACGATCGTGGGGTCGAGTGAGTTCAGCGAACTCTTCCTCGAGAACGTGCGGGTGCCGGTGTCCTGCCGCATCGGCAAGGAGAACGACGGCTGGCGCGTGACGAACGTGACCCTCTCCTTCGAACGCGGCACGGCCTTCGCGAGTGACATCTACCAGCTGCAGGAGTCGCTCCGCGAGCTCACCCGGCTGGCGAAGGTGCTGACGCGCGACGACGCCGTGGCCTGGGAAGATCGCACGCTGCGCCGGGACGTCGGGCACCTGGCCGCCGAGCTGGACGGGCTCTGGGCCCTCGTGAAGTACATGGTCTCGGAGGCGGGGAAGACCGGCGTGCCCGGCCTGACGGGCTCCTGCGTCAAGCTCTACTACACCGAGCTGAAGCAGCGGCTCGGAGATCTCTCGCTGCGGCTGCTCGGGCGCGCGTCGCTGTCACGCGACGACGTCGGCGGCATGGCGAGCGAGACGATCGTGTACGAGGCGCTGCAGTCGCTGTCCATGACGATCGCGGGCGGCACGTCGCAGATCCAGCGCAACATCATTTCCGAGCGGGTCCTGGGGCTGCCCCGGGAACCGCGCTAGAGGGACGGCCGTGGACTTTCAGCTGACCGAAGATCAGGAAGCGCTGCGCGACGGCGTCCGCTCGTTCTGCGAGGGACGGGTCTCGATCGACGCCCTGCGCGAACTCGAGAAGACCGGCTTCGACCGCGAACTCTGGGGCGAACTCGCCGAGATGGGTGTGTTCTCCCTGCGCCAGAGCGAGGACGCCGGGGGCGTGGGCCTCGGGAGCGCCGATGCGGTGCTCGTCTTCGAGGAACTCGGGCGCTGCCTCGCGCCCGGCCCGGTCACCTGGTCGCATCTGGCCGCGGACCTCGTGGACGGCGCGGCGACGGGCGAATGCGTCGTCGGCGGAATCGATCTCTCGCGAACGAACTCGGATCCGCTCCTGATCGAGCATCTCGAACACATCGATGCGCTGTTGGTGCTGCGTCCCGATGGCATCGAGCGGATCGATCCGAAGGCGCTCTCGGGCCGGGCGATCGAGCGACCCCTCGACCCGTTCACACCGGTGCACGAAGTGGCGGAGCTCCCGGCCGGGGAGCGTCTCGGCGACGCCGAGGCGGCCGCGCGCTTCCGTCTGGAGGGGGCGGCGCTGGCATCGGGGATGCTGCTCGGCATCGCCGAAGCGAGCCAGGAGCTCGCGACGGACTACGCGAAGAAACGCGAGCAGTTCGGGCGTCCGATCGGCGGCTTCCAGGCGCTGAAGCACAAGCTCGCCGACTGCTACACGCGCCAGGAACTGGCCCGCGCCGCGGCCTATGCGGCCGGGGCGACCCTGGACGATCCCGAGGTCGGGGACGTGTTGCGCGCCGTCTCGACGGCGAAGGTGCTCACCGGCGATGCGGCCATGGAGAATGCCCGGGCCTGCGTCCAGATCCACGGCGGCATGGGATACACCTGGGAGGTGCCGGCGCACTACTACCTGAAGCGGATCTGGGTGCTCGAGAACCAGTTCGGAACCGTCGGCGAGCACGCCGAGCGCGTGGCCGAGCGCATCGCGGTCGGCGACTGAGATGGGGTTCGACACGCTCGGCTACGACCACGCGGGGAAGGTGGTGACCCTCACCCTGAACCGCCCCGAGAAGCGCAACGCCTTCAACATGCACATGGCGGGCGAGCTGCGGCAGGCCTGGCAGCAGATCAAACAGGATGCGTCGGTGGTCGCGGTGGTCGTCACCGGCGCCGGCGAGAAGGCCTTCTGCACCGGCTTCGACGTCTCGGACATGGCGTCGGGCGAGAGCGCGAAGGAGGCCGACGCCAGCTACGAGGCGTCACCGCTGCTCAAGCTGACGGCCATCCACAACCGCTGCTGGAAGCCGGTGATCACCGCAGTGAACGGCATGGTCAATGGCGGCGGGCATCACTTCCTGGCCGACAGCGATCTCATCGTCGCCGCCGAGCACGCCACCTTCTTCGATACCCACGTGAAGCTCGGGCTCGTGGCCGGGCTCGAGCCGGTGGGTCTGGCCCGGCGGATTCCGCTCGAAGCGGTGCTGCGCATGGCCTTCCTCGGTGGGAGCGAGCGCCTCTCGGCCGCCGAAGCGAAGGCGATCGGTCTCGTCGGAGAGGTCGTGCCGGCTGCGGAGCTCTTGCCGCGCGCCCAGGCGCTCGCGGCGATGATCGCCGAACACTCGCCCTCGGCGCTGCAGCGCTCGAAGCGGGCGATCTGGGAGAGTCTCGATGGAGGGCTCGACGCCGGCCTGCGCCACGCCTGGGACCTGATCGGAGCTCAGACCGCGCACCCGGACCCGATGGAAGGCGCCACCGCCTTCATGGAGAAACGCGCGCCCCGCTGGGCCGACCACGAGGAGTAGCCGCAGCGCGGCGCGAACCCGATGACCGAGACGATCACGACCGCCGTTGCCGATGGCATTGCCACCTTCACGCTGAACCGGCCCGAGAAACGCAACGCGTACACGCCGCTGATGGGCGAGGAGCTGGTGGCCGCGTTTCGTGACGCGCGCGAAGACCCGGAAGTGCGCGTCGTCGTGCTCACTGGCGCCGGCAAGGGCTTCTGCGGCGGCGTCGATCTCGAGGTGCTGCAGGCCGCGAATGCCGGACAGGACACGGGAAAGGGACCGAAGCTCGGGGAAGAGGAGTTCATCAACGGCTTCCCCCTCGAGCTGCTCTCGTTCCCGAAGCCGGTGATCGCTGCCGTGCACGGTGCGGCGATCGGGGTGGGCGTGACGATGATCCTGCCCTGTGACATCCGCATCGCGGCCGAAGGGGCGAAGCTCGGCCTGACGTTCACGAAGCTGGGCATCCTGCCGGGGCTCGGGAGCACCCATCTGCTGCCGCAACTCGTTGGCCTCGGTCGGGCCCAGGAGCTCGTCTTGACCGCGCGCATCGTCCAGGCCGAAGAGGCCTGCGAGATGGGGCTCGTGAACCGCGTGGTACCGGCCGACCAGCTGCTCGACGCAGCCTACGAGCTCGCGGCGGCCGCCGCCGCCTGCGATCCGGACGCGCTGGCGATCGCGAAGACCGCGCTCCAGCGGGGCGCGACCAGCGACATGGCCGCGGCGATCGAACACGAGAAGGCGTCGAACGCACTGCTTCGCGAACGCAAGGCCGCTCGCAAAGGGTAAGCTGGTCCGATGCGGACCGTGTGCCCTCGCCACCGAGTCGTCAGCGTCGCCCTCGCACTCGCTGTCGGCGTCTCGCTGGGCTGCGCCTCCATCCGGACCCCGTCGCTCGCCTCGTCGTGGATCCGGGTCGAGACGGCTCACCTCGAGATCTGGAGCGAGGTCTCCGAGGAAGAGACGCTGGAGATCGCGCGCGAACTCCAGTTCTTCGCGGAGGTGGTCCGGCGCGTCACCGGGCTGCAGCGGGTCACGTCCGAGCGCCCCACGCGGCTCTTCGTATTTGCCGAGGAGACGTGGGATGAGCTCGTCGAGTCGCGTGCGACGGGACTCTTCACCGCGGATGCCCGTCGCAACACGCTGCTCATGCAGGCCGACGAGGAGCATGCGTTCATGACGCGCCACGTGCTCTTCCACGAGTACGTGCACTTCCTGGTCGCGAACCAGGGGAACCAGGACGAGCTTCCGTACTGGTACAACGAGGGCTGGGCCGAGTTCCTGGGGACCGTGCGGCAGCGCGGCGACGTCGTCACGGTCGGTGAGGCAGCCGTTCTGCGCTGGCAGCACCTCCACGCCGGCTTGGATTGGCTCGACATGGGGGACGTCCTGCGAGCGGAGCGTGGTCCGAGTGGGAACAACGATGTCCTGATGCTCTACGCTCAGTCCTGGGCGCTGGTGCACTACCTGCGCGTGGGGCGCGACGAGCGTCGTTTCTTCACCGACCAGTTCGCAGACTATCTGGCCGCGGTTCGCAGCGGGGAGGACGACGTCGAGGCGTTCGAGGTCGCCTTCGGGATCGAGGTGGACGCGCTCGAACCCGCGATCCGGGAACATCTCGCGGATCTCCGGCGCATCCCCTATCTCGAAATCCCGGTGCGAGCGCTGCCCGAGCCGCCCCCGGTGCGCGTGACTGCGGCGGCGCGGGGGGCCGTGGCCGAGGCGCTCGGAGAGCTGGAGACCAGCCTCCAGGATTACCGGAGCGCCTCGTACTACCTCGCCGCAGCCCTCGAAGCGGACCCGACGAACGCCCGTCTACGGGCGTCTTACGGCGTCGCCGAGGCCTATCGGGGGCGGGAGCAGGCGGGTCTCGAAGCCGTCGAGGAGGCGCTCGCGGCCGAACCCGAGGACGCCCGTCTCCACGTCGATCTGGCGCGGGTGCTCCTCGCCGGGGTGGACTACGGAAACCTGGAGGCGCGACCCGCGGGTTGGGACCGCGCGAACGTCGCCGCGAAGAAGGCGCTGCGCCTCGATCCCGACTCGGCAGAAGCGCACTTCTTCCGCGGGTACTTCCTGTTGGCCGAGCGCCGACCGGACGAGGCGATCGAGCATCTGGAGCGGGCTACGAACCTGCTCCCGGGCTACGTCGGGGCGCGGCTCTACCTGGCGCGGGCCTACGTGCGGCGTGGGCGGGTCGCCGAAGCGGAACGCCACCTTCGCGGCCTCGAGTCGTCGGCGCACAACGAAGACATCGAGGGCGCGATCGCCACGATTCGCGCAGAGATCAACGACGTCGCTGCCGGTCGCGCGGAAGACTAGGGGCGCGGCGCCCGATACCAGATCGGCGAGGTGTAGGCGCGCTCCTGGAGCGTAGTCGGGTGCCCGGTCTCGGCCGGATCGATGCCCAGGGCGATCGCGTCGAGGAGCGAATGGCGCGGTGTCGGGATCTCGAGCACCCGCACGTAGTAGAAGGCGTCCTGGCTCGCGTCGAAGTCGGGATCGCTCCACAGGGCGGCGAGTTCACCGGCACCGGTCGCCGCGTCGTAGCGGCCCGTCGTCGGGTCGACGGTGTTCGCCAACGCGGGGACGACGCCGTCGGCGGCGGGGGTGCGATCGCCCGACCACACGACGTCATGGATGCGCTCGTGCGCTTTGCCCGACGCATCCACCCAGCCCTTGATGATCTGCACGCGATCGAGCGGTGCGCTCTTCGGGTCCTGCAGCGCCTGGACGCGGAACTGGGGAGTGGCGCCGGAGGGGGCATCGCGCAGGTCTCCGCCCATCGGCACGGCATCGCCCGCGAGCAGGGCTTCGAGGTCGTCGCCGTCGAGGTCGAAGCCGCCTGCGACGCGGACCGCGATGCGCGGCCCCGTCGTGCCGTACACCTCCTTGCGACGGAACGCTTCCAGGAGCGCTTCCCGGGTATTCTCGGTGGCCCACACGCCGGCGAGGCCGGCTGCGCCCATTGACCAGCCCGTCAGACCCGGTCCGCGACGCGAGAGCCCCTTGTTCTCGGGGATCGAGTCGGTCGCCATCTTCCCCCAGAAGTTCGGCTCTTCCGCCGACGCCACGCCGGTGTGCGCGTCGGTCGCCCCGATCACACCCATCCGATAGGGGTTGCCCCCGCTCTTGCCTTCGAGTTCGAGGCCGCGGAGCCAGGCCGTGCGCAGGTAGTCGCCGGGCTGCGCTGCGTAGGGCTCGGGCGTCTGCTGGATGTAGTACGGGTATTCCTCGTAGTCGGCGAAGGGATCGTCGGGTGAAAGAGCGGGGTGGGTCTCGGAGTCGCCCTTGAACTGAGTGATCTCGGCGACGGGCTCCCAGCGCATGCGCTTCGCGGCCATGGCTTCGTCGTAGGCGTTCCCGCGCAGGGTCGTCTCGGCGAACATGATGCCCTTCGAGATGTTCGAGTTGTGGGGGATCGCCACGAACTCGGCACCGGTCGCCTGGGTGGTCTCGTCGAGCCAGCTCCACAGATCTTCCGGGTACATGCTGTCCGCCGAGCTCATCGGACGGAACTGCTGCGCCAGCTCTGCCGAGGCGCTCGTGAACACCACGCGGTGCAGGTTCGCGCCGGCGGGAAGCGAACTCCACTCCCATCCGATCAGGGTGGTGAAGCGCCCAGGGTCATTGAAGGCGTCGGCCGTGTTCGTCGCATTCACCCATACCGACCGCTCGATCCGTTCCGAGTTCGGAATCGGAGAGGGGAGGCGCGAGTTCGCAGCGGCTTCCCGCGGATCGCCGGGCTGGGGGAGGAAGCTCGTGAACGCTGCGGCGCCTTCCCCGTCTTCGACGACGCCACGCAGCCATCCCTCGGCGAGTCGGGCGCGGATGCGTTCGCCGAAGCCCAGGCCCTCGCGCGGGATCCCGTGCTCGACCGTCGTGCGCATCACGCCGAGCAGCTCGGCGTGGTCGGCGATCACCAGGAAGTCGAGCGGCGTCTCGATCTGGATGCGCGCGCGGTGGAAGGGGTGGATCACCGGCAAGCCCTGGGCGTAGCGGTACGCGGTGGCCGGGTCGGCGGTGTCGTTCTGATTCAGGTAGGCGTCGAAGGAGTTGTTCGTGTGGAGGTGGGTGTCGCCCCACAGCAGCTGTTTCTCTGCCGTGGCTGGCACGCTGGCCGCGAGTGCCAACGCGACCAGCCAGCCGTTCCCGAGACCCATTCCCCGCCGCTTGCCGTTCCGCACCCGCAACCCTCCTGGCTTCGCCCCGGATCGAGGCGGGCACAGCTTGGGCTGGATGGCGGCGAATGTCGAGCGGGTCGGGGGACGCGACCGGGTGTCGCGTCACGGTTCAGTTCCCGTTCTGAAGGGCGCGCCGGACGAAGTGGCGCGTGAGCGGGAGCCGGGCCACGGCCTCCTCGCGCATCTCCTGACCGTCGCCGGTCCGAATCCACGCGCCGAGCTGTCCGGCCTCGCAGCCGGGACATTCGGAGAGGCGGATCCGCATCCGCACCGGGAGCTTCTCGGCCTCCCGCATCGCGATCGCGCGTTCGGTCGCGGACGCGGCGAAACCGGCGGCATCGCCATCGGTCGCGAGCTCGGTGAGTGCCTGAGCGTGATCGAGGGACTCTTGCAGGCAGCTCTGCTGACTCGCCTCGTAGTTCTCGCGTTCTGCGGCATCGAGCTTGCGGAGCTTCTGGGCCGGCAGGCTGGCCGCGAACCACAGGGACTGACGGTCGCGCATGTAGAGCGCGCACGGCTCGCAGTAGGGCTTGTCGCGCAAGGCGATCGGCCCGAAGAGACTCGCACCCGCGAAGCCCACGACTTCCAGGACGCGCAGCACGTACCCATAGCCGCCCAGGGCGAACCCGGCGCTGCCGTCGTCCTCGTTGAACGCGTAGGAGCGGGTGAGCAGATCGAAGTAGGCCCAGAACGAGACCTGCGACCCGTCTTCCCACACGAGTTCCAACATCCGGAACTCGAGATACTGACCGGCGAAGTAGGCACCAGTCTGGAGCACGACGATCGCCGCGAGCAGGCCGCCCGAGATCTTCACGCCGCTCCACCAGGAGCCGAGCGCGTATCCGCTCGACGCGATGGCGCCGACCAGGATGGCGCCAACCGGTACCGCGTAGAGCCAGTACCAGCCCATCACCTGGAAGTCGTCGAAGTGGAAGGCGGCCCCCTGGACGCCGCCGAGCGCCAGGGCGGAGCTGGCGATGCCGCACAGGACCACGGCCACGGGGTTCGGAGCGCGGCCGGTTCCGGCCGCGAAGTCGGGGGAGGTCGACATGGAGGGCTCCTCGGGTGGAGCCTCTCTTTTCGGAGGTTCGCGGCGCAGCCTGAAGAACGGGGCCGACGCCCTGGTGTGTCAGCGCGTGACGATCACCGAGGAGCCGTGGCCGAACAGGCCCTGATTCGCCGTGATTCCGGCCTTCGCGCCCTCGACTTGCCGGCCGCTTGCCTGTCCACGGATCTGCCAGGCGAGCTCGCAGACCTGGGCGATCGCCTGGGCCGGCACCGCCTCGCCGAAGCAGCCGAGGCCGCCCGAGGGATTCACCGGGATCTTGCCGCCGAGGGTGGTGTCGCCGTCGCGCAGCAGGCGCTCGGCTTCGCCGGGCTTGCAGAGACCGACGTTCTCGTACCAGTCGAGCTCGAGGGCCGAGGAGAGGTCGTAGACCTCGGCCATCGACATGTCTTCCGGCCCGAGGCCGCACTCTTCGTAGGCGGCGTAGGCGATCGAGTCCTTGAAGCCCTTGTCGGGCGCCTGGATCCCGGCGGCCGAGTCGGTGGCGAACTTCGGCATGTCGATCACGACGTCCGGGTAGGTGGGCGTGATCGTCGAGATCGCCGCGATCTTCGGGAAGTCGGTCGCGTGCTTGCGCGCGAAGTCGAGCGAGCTGAGGACGATCGCGGCGCCGCCGTCGCTGGTGGCGCAGATCTCGAAGAGGCGGAGCGGGTCGGCCACCAGCGGTGAGCCGAGCACCTCTTCTTCGGTGAAGACCTTCTTGTAGCGAGCATTCGGGTTCGCGTGCCCGTGCTTGCTGTTCTTCACCTTGATGTGGGCGAAGTCCTGCTCGGTGGCGCCGAAGAGGTCCATGCGGCGGCGCGCGTAGAGGCCGAAGTAGGTGGGGTTGGTCGCGCCGAGCAGGCGGAAGCGCAGCCAGTCGGGGTCGAGGGTGCGCTCGCCCTTGTTCGGCGCGAGGAAGCCCTTCGGCGTGGTGTCGGCGCCGACCACGAGCGCGACGTCACACATGCCGGCCAGGATCCGCGTGCGCGCGGCTTCGAGGGCCTGGGTGCCGCTGGCGCAGGCCGCGTAGTTGCTCGAGATCGGAATGCCCGTGTAGCCGAGGGCCTGGGCGAAGCTCGAAGCGGCGACATAGCCCGGATAGCCGTTGCGGACCGTCTCACCGGCGGCGAGGAACTCGACCCGGCGGTAGTCGACGCCGGCGTCGTCCAGCGCGGCCTTCGCCGCGTGCACGCCGTACTCGACGAAGTTGCGCCCCCACTTGCCCCAGGGATGCATGCCGACCCCGAGGATCGCGACTTCATGATTGGCCATTCGGATTCTCCTGCGAGAGCGGGGTCGCCGCGGCGGGCACCACCGCACGGGGTAGGGTGAGCTGGGTGGGGTGGGTCAGGCCGCGACGGGCTTCCACTTCCAGATGATGTGTTCGTGCTCGTCGTCCTCGAAGAGGGTGTCGAGGATGAGTTCCATCTCCATCCCCACTTCGAGCGATTCCGGGTCGACGCCGGGAGCCAGCTGCCCCAGTACAACCATGCGCTCCTCGGGCAGCTCGACCGCGGCGACGGTGTAGGGCTCGAAGGGCTCGGCTGACACGTAGGGCGCCGGCGGCTGGTAGTGATTCGTCGTGTAGGACCACAGCTTGCCGCGACGCGACAGCGGCGCCTCCTGCAGCTCCGCGCCCGCGTAGCCCGGGGCGGCGGAGATGGCGACGTCCTTCGGGAAGAAGTAGCTGCCGCTCTGGGGATCGTGCAGGCCGAGCAGCCGGGGTTCGTCGTCCATCGTGAACCAGTTCTCGATGGCGGGAATGCGGGTCTTCTCGGGGGGCATGGGTCGGTCCTTCGGTTTGGCGTCGGGGGAGAGGTGTAGCACGGGGCGCGTCTTGCCCGGGGCCTAGATCGCGCGCTCCCGGTCCTTCCAGTATGGATCGCGCAGCTTGCGCACGTAGAGCTTCCCCGAGGCGTGGCGGGGCAGGGTGGTCTCGAAGTCGATGCTGCGGGGCACCTTGTAGCGGGCGATGCGCTCGCGGGCCCAGTCGAGGATCGCCGTCTCGAGCGCCTCACTCGCGGTCTCGCCCGGCATCAGCTCGACGGCGGCCTTCACGCTCTCACCCCATTCGTCGTCCGGGATCCCGAACACCGCGACGTCGGCGATCGCCGGGTGCTCTTGCAGCGCGGCTTCGACCTCGGCGGGATAGATGTTCACGCCGCCCGAGATGATCATGTGCGACTTACGGTCCGCGAGGTAGACCCAGCCGTCTTCGTCGACGCGACCGATGTCGCCGATCGTGAAGGTGTAGTCGTCGAGGAAGCTCTCGGCCGTCTTCTCGGGCGCGCCGTGGTACGCGAACCAGTGGGGCGTCGTCTTGTGACGGGCGTAGAGCAGCCCGTTCTCGCCCGGCGGCAGGCGTTTGCCGGCGTCGTCGGCGGCGAAGAGATCGAAGGCCGGCAGCATCTTTCCCACTGTGGACGGGTGCTCCATCCATTCCTTCGAGTTCGCGAGGGTCATCACGCCGCTCTCGGTGGACCCCCAGTACTCGACCAGGATCGGGCCCCACCAGTCGATCATGCGCTCCTTCACCGGACGGGCGATCGGCGCGGCGCCGTGGAGCACGAGGTGCAGCGCCGGCGCCGAGAAGCGCGCTCGCTCGTCCTCGGGCAGGTCGAGCAGGCGCACGAACATCGTCGGGACGAGGTGGGTCTGACCGACCTCGCGCTCCTGGAGGAGCCGAAGCGCTTCGCCGGCGTCCCAGCGCGGCATGACCAGGATCGGCGCGCCCGTCGACTGGCCGTAGATCGCGAACATCAACGGCGAGGCGTGGTAGCAGGGGCCCGTGATCAGGTGGGGACCCGGTCCGTCGAGCCCGGTGTTGCGCGCGTAGGCGCGCTGGCCCTCGCGCGCTGCGCCGAGGCTCGGGGGCCGGTGCCGCTGCACGCCTTTGGGCCGGCCGGTGGTGCCGCTCGTGTAGATCATCGGGCCGCCGGCGGGATCTTCCGCACGGAAGGGC
Organism: Myxococcota bacterium; assembly: GCA_039030075.1. Lineage (NCBI taxonomy): Bacteria > Pseudomonadati > Myxococcota > Myxococcota bacterium. Next base: position 38,063 of record JBCCEW010000024.1, read on the forward strand.
GTGTCCGAGGCGTCGGCGAGGCCCGCCTCGAAGCCGTCTCCCGTGCTGACGACCGGGCCGTCGAACACGGCCTGCGCGAGCGCGGCGTAGTCCGGGTCGGTGAACAGCACCCGGGCGTCGGAGTCGGCCACCACGTAGGCGACCTCCTCCTGGGACAGGTGCCAGTTGATCGGCGTGAGCCACACCCCGGCCTGGATCGAGGCGAGCATCAGCTCCACGCACTCGGCGCGGTTGCCCATCAGGGTGGCGATGCGGTCGCCCGGTCTCGCGCCGAGTTCGTGGATCCAGCGCGCGAGGCGCGTGGTGCGATCGGCGAGCTCGGCCCAGCTGCGCTGCAGGTGGCCGTCGTCGAGGGCCAGACCCTGGGGATCGGAGTCGCACTGGGCGTCGAAGAGCATGGGGGAGGGGGCCTCGCTGCCGGAGAGCGCGTTGGTCACCCGAGCGTGACGGGTTTCCCTTGCGGGGACGGCCGTTTACAGAAACGGAACGTCTCGTTATCTTACTCGCCGCTCGGCGCTGCCGCAGCGCTGCGCCCCGAAAACGGATCGCGGAACCGACCCGGAACCGCGCCGCGACTCCCCCGCGTGCCAGGCCCCGCGCATTGCCGAGGGCCTCGGGGACGCGACGGGTCCGGAGCCAGGAGACCCGATGGACAAACGCACCTCGCTCACCGAGGCGGTCGGCGAGCTTCGCGACGGCATGACCATCGGGATCGGTGGTTGGGGTTCGCGTCGCAAGCCGATGGCGGTCGTGCGCGAGATCCTGCGCACCGACCTGAAGGACCTCACGATCGTCTCCTACGGTGGGCCCGACATCGGGATCCTGTGTGCCGCGGGCCGGGTCCGGAAGGCCTGCTTCGGCTTCGTCTCCCTCGATTCGATTCCCCTGGAGCCCCATTTCCGGAAGGCGCGACAGGAAGGCTCGATCGAGACCTTCGAGCTCGACGAGGGCATGTTCCAGTGGGGCCTGTACGCGGCGGCGACCCGGCTGCCCTTCCTGCCCACGCGCGCGGGCCTCGGCTCCGACGTGCTGACCCTGAACCCCGAGCTCGAGACGGTTCAGTCGCCCTACGACGACGGCGAGACGCTGGTAGCGATGCCCGCCCTCGAGCTCGACGTCGCCTTCGTCCACATGAACCGGGCCGATGCCCAGGGAAACGGCCAGTTCCTGGGGCCCGACCCGTTCTTCGACGACCTCTTCTGTATGGCGGCGAAGCAGCGCTTCCTGACCTGCGAGCAGCTGATCCGCACCGAGGACTTCCTCACGGAAGGCAGCGTTCACACCCTGCTGCTCAACCGCACGATGGTCGACGGCGTGATCGAGACGCCGAACGGCGCGCACTTCACCGAGTGCCCGCCCGACTACGGTCGCGACGAGCCCTTCCAGAAGGAGTACGCCGCGACGGCGAAGGATCCGTCGGCCTGGGAGAGCTTCTACGCGAAATACCTGGCCCTCGACAGCGAGGCCGAGTACCAGAAGGCGGTGGCGGCGAAATGAGCGACGCAACCCGAGCCGAAGTGTGTGCGATCGCGATTGCCGAGTGCTTTCGCGACGACGGCGAGATCCTGGTCTCTCCGATCGGGAACCTGCCCCAGATCGGGGCGCGCCTGGCGCGTTCGACCTTCGCACCGGACCTGTTGATGACCGACGGCGTGGCGCCGCTGCTCGCCAACGTGCTGCCAGTGAGCGGGAGCGATCGGCCCGACCCGGTCGTCGAAGGCTGGCTCCCCTACCGGAGGGTCTTCGACAACCTCTGGTCGGGACGCCGGCACGTGATGATGGGCGCCACCCAGATCGATCGCTACGGCAACCAGAACATCGCCTGCATCGGAGACTACGCGAAGCCGAAGGCCCAGCTGCTGGGCATGCGCGGCGCGCCGGGCAACACCATCAACCACACCACCAGCTACTGGGTGCCCGGCCACTCGGACCGGGTCTTCGTGCCGAAGGTCGATGTAGTCACGGGCATCGGCTACGACCGCGCCCGCGAGCTCGGCGAGCGCGCCACCCGCTTCCACGAGATTCGTCGCGTCGTCTCGAGCCTGGGCGTCTTCGACTTCCAGACCGACGACCAGCGCATGCGCATCGCGTCGGTGCACCCCGGTGTCTCGGTGCAGGACGTCGTCGACAACACCGGCTTCGAGCTGGTGGTGCCGAGCGACGTCCCCACGACGCGCGAACCGACCGCGGAAGAGCTGCGGCTCTTGCGCGAAGTGATCGACCCGGGCGGACTCGCGAACGGCGAAGTCCGCGCCTGAGGGGAAGACCATGGCTTTCCGCTCCGACGTCCAGGACGGCATCGCCGAACTCGTCATCGACAACCCGCCGGTGAATGCCCTGACCACCCAGGGGTGGCTCGACTTCGCTCGCGAGATCGCACGCCTGGGCGAGAGCTCCGACGTGCGGGTGCTGCTGATCCGCGCCGATGGGCGAGGCTTCCAGTGCGGGGTCGACGTGAAGGAGCTCGCGGCGGACGGCTCGAAGATCGTCGACGCGAACCGGGGCTGCTACGAGACCTTCGGCAACATCTACGACTGCCCGGTACCGGTGATCTCGGCCGTGCACGGCTACTGCCTGGGCGGCGGAATCGGGATCGCCGGGTCGAGTGACTTCGTGCTCGCGTCCGAGGACGCCACCTTCGGCCTGCCCGAGATCGATCGGGGCGCGATGGGAGCCGCGACCCATGCGATGCGCATGTTCGGGGTCCAGGAGGCCCGCCGCATGCTGCTCACCGGCGAGCCGATCGACGCGGCCGAAGCGCTGCGCCTGGGCGGCCTGCTCTCGGTGGTCCCGGCAGAGAAGCTGCGCGATGCCGCGCTGGAGCTGGCGACGAAGATCGCGACCAAGAGCCCGGTGGCCGTGCGCGCGGCGAAGGCCTCGCTGAACGGCATCGAACTGCTCGATCCGAAACAGAGCTACCGGTTCGAGCAGGGCTTCACGCTCGAGCTGTACACGATGGGCGACTCCCAGGAAGCCCGCGACGCCTTCGTCGAGAAGCGCGACGCGAAGTTCGACGACGAGTAGCTCCCCGAAAACACCGCGAAGGCGACTCTCCGTGGATCTCACCTACACCCCCGCACAGCAGGCCTTTCGCACCGAGGTGCGCGACTGGCTCGGTGCCCACGTCCCGAAGGAGCCCCTCGCGTCCTTCGACACGAAGGAAGGCTTCGAGGCGCACCGTGAGTGGGAGCACGTGCTCAACGATGGCGGCTACGCGATGGTGCCCTGGCCCGTCGAGTATGGCGGGCGTGGGGCGAACCTCCTCGAGTGGCTGATCTTCGAAGAGGAGTACTACCGGGCGGGTGCGCCGAAGCGGGTGAACCAGAACGGGATCTTCCTGCTCGGTCCCACCATCATGGAGTATGGGACGCCGGACCAGAAGGCACGCTTCCTGCCGAAGATGGCCGCGAGCGAAGAGGTCTGGGCCCAGGGCTGGTCCGAGCCCAACGCGGGCAGCGACATGGCCAACATCCAGGCCACGGCGATCCGCGACGGCGATCACTACGTGATCAACGGTCAGAAGACCTGGGCGTCGCGCGGTGCCTACGCCGACTGGTTGTTCGGGATGTTCCGCACCGACCCCGAGAGCGAGCGACACCGCGGGCTGACCTTCGTCCTGGTGCCGCTGGACCTGCCCGGCGTCACGGTGCGACCGATCGCGCAGCTCGACGGTCTGCCGGGCTTCGCCGAGGTGTTCCTCGACGACGTCCGGGTGCCGGTCGAGAACCGGCTCGGCGACGAAGGGAAGGGCTGGCAGGTCGCGATGGCGACGGCCGGTTTCGAGCGCGGCCTGATGCTGCGCAGCCCCGCGCGCTTCCAGGAAACCGCGCGGCGCTTGATCGATCTCTATCGCGATCACGCGGCCGAGGCGGCGCCGGGCGTCCGCGAGGCGGTGGTCGACTGTTGGAGCCAGGCCGAGGCCTACACGCTCGAGACCTACCGCACCGTGTCGCGCCTGCTCGCGGGTGCGAAGATCGGCTCCGAGGCGAGCCTCAACAAGATCTTCTGGTCCGAGCTCGACCTGCGCATGCACGAGATCGCGCTCCAGATCCTCGAAGAGCGCGGGCAGCTCTTGCCCGGCGCGCCGGCCGCGGGCGACGTGGGCAGCTGGCTCGACGGCTACCTGTTCGCACTGTCGGGACCGATCTACGCGGGCACCAACGAGATCCAGCGCAACATCATCGCCGAGCGCATCCTCGGCATGCCCCGGGCCTGACGATGAACTCACACCGTCGACCGAGGATCATGACCGCAAGCGGCCTCTGGGGCCGCGCGCCGCGAGGCGAAGCCGAGCAAAGTTCATGAACTTTGATTTCACCGAGGACCAGCGACTGCTCCAGGAAACCGTGCGCGGTTTTCTCGAGGGCGAGTGCACGCCCGAGGCCATCCGCGCCCTCTGGGAGACCGACACGGGGCGCTCCTCCGCGCTCTGGAAGCAGCTCGCCGAAGTGGGACTGGCGGGTCTGCTCGTGCCCGAGTCTCAGGAAGGCATGGGGCTCGGCGAGACCGACTTCGTGTTGCTCTGCGAGGAGACCGGGCGTGTCGGCCTGGCCGAACCCGTCGTCAGCACGGCGGCGGTCGCCGCACCCCTGCTGCGCGACCTCGGTGGGGAGCTCGCCGAGCGCTGGCTCAAGCCCCTCGCCGTCGGGGAAGCGATCGTGGCCGTCGGCCATCCGTGGAGCCCGTTCGTGGACGATGCCCACGTCGCCGACCTGCTCCTGCTCTTCCGGGACGGAGAGCTCCACGCGCTCCAACCCTCGGACGCCACGCTCGAGGCCCAGCCCGCCAACGATCCGGCCCGCCGCATCGCGAAGGTCTCCTGGCAGCCGAGCGCCGAGACCCGGGTCGCCGAGGGCGCGCGCGCGGCCGAACTCGAGGCCGTGTCCCTCGACCGCGGTGCCCTCGCCTGTGCGGCCCAGCTGCTCGGTGCCTGTGACCGCCTGATCAACGAGGCCGTCGACTACACGAGCCAGCGCCAGCAGTTCGGGGTCCCGATCGGATCCTTTCAGGCGGTCAAGCACATGCTGGCGAATGTGAAAGTAAAGCTCGAATACGCACGACCGCTGGTCTACCGGGCTGCGGCGTCGGTCGCCGAGGGGCACCCGCAGCGCGGCGTCCACGTGTCGATGGCCAAGGTCGCCGCCACCGAGGCGGCCGAGGTCGGGACGCGCCAGGCGCTCCAGGCCCACGGCGCCATCGGGTACACCTGGGAGCAGGACCTCCACATCTGGATGCGCCGCTCCTGGACCCTCGCCCAGAGCTTTGGCTTGTCGCGGCGACACCGCGAAAGGATGGCAGAATTCGCCCTGGGCGATGCCGCACCGATCGGTGCGGGCGGCACCTTCGGCGGCTAAGGCCGAAGCGTCGGCCGCAGCCCTCTCTTCGTTTCCCGTTTCACGCGCGCCGGACGCGCTCCAAGGAGAACCCCATGGCCGAGGCCTACATCATCGACGCCGTTCGAACGCCCGTCGGCAAGCGCGGCGGCGCGCTTGCTTCGGTGCACCCCGCCGACCTCGGTGCTCACGCGATCCAGGCGCTGATGGACCGGACCGGGGTCGACCCGGGCGCGGTCGAAGACGTGATCTTCGGCTGCTGCGACACGATCGGGCCCCAGGCCGGCGACATCGCCCGCAGCTGCTGGCTCGCGGCCGGGCTGCCCGAACACGTGCCGGGCGTGACGATCGACCGTCAGTGCGGTTCGTCCCAGCAGTCGGTGCACTTCGGGGCTCAGGGCGTCATGAGTGGCACCACCGATCTCGTCGTCGCGGGCGGCGTGCAGAACATGAGCATGATCCCGATCTCGTCGGCGATGACCTGCGCCGAGCCCCTCGGCTTCAGCGATCCCTTCTCGGGTTCGAAGGGTTGGGTGGATCGCTTCGGTACCCAGGAGGTCTCCCAGTTCCGCGGCGCCGAGATGATCGCGGACAAGTGGGACCTCTCCCGGGAAGACATGGAGCGCTTCGCGCTCGAAAGCCACGAGCGCGCCCTGCGCGCGATCGACGAGGGCCGGTTCGAGGGCGAGATCGCGCCGCTCGGGGACCTGTCCATCGACGAGGGGCCGCGGCGCGGCACGACCCTGGAGAAGATGGGGAAGCTCCCGTTGCTCGAGGGCTCGAAGAAGCTCACCGCCGCGGTCGCGAGTCAGATCTCGGACGGCGCCTCCTGCGTGCTCGTCGCGTCGGAGCAGGCGGTGAAGGATCACGGCCTCAAGCCGCGCGCGCGGGTGCACCACGTGAGCGTGCGGGCCGACGATCCGATCTACATGTTGACGGCCCCGATTCCGGCGACCCGCCATGCCCTCGAGAAGACGGGCCTCACGATGAACGACATCGACGTCGTCGAGATCAACGAGGCCTTCGCGTCGGTGGTGTTGGCCTGGGAGAAGGAGCTACGCCCCGACATGAGCAAGGTGAACCCGAACGGTGGCGCGATCGCCCTGGGTCACCCGATCGGTGCCACGGGGACGCGGTTGATGACGACCCTGCTCTCCGAGCTCGAGCGCACCGGCGGCCGCTATGGCCTGCAGACCATGTGCGAGGGCGGCGGCCAGGCGAACGTCACGATCCTCGAGCGGCTGTAGAGAAGGGTCCGCAAGCCGCCGCAGGCGGCGCGCCGTGAGGCGAAGCCGAACGAAGCCAAGAAGGAACTCTTTGAATGGGCATCTGTGACGGACGCGTGGTCATCGTAACCGGGGCGGGGCGCGGCATCGGCCGAGCCCACGCGCTGGCCTTCGCCGCCGAAGGCGCCAAGGTCGTGGTGAACGACATCGGCGTCTCGCTGGCGGGCGACGGGGGCTCTCAGGGGCCGGCCGAGGAAGTCGTCGAGACGATCCGCGCGAATGGCGGCGAAGCCGTCATCGAAGGCTCGGACGTCGCCGACTTCACCCAGGCGGGACAGCTGGTGAAGACGGCGATCGACACCTTCGGTGGTCTCGACGCGGTGGTGAACAATGCGGGCATCGTGCGCGACCGGATGTTCGTGAGCACCTCCGAAGAGGAGTGGGACGCCGTGATCCGCGTGCACCTGCGAGGGCACTACGCGGTCACGAGCAATGCCTGCGCGTACTGGCGCAACCAGTCGAAGGCCGGTGAGGCCGTCGACGCACGCATCATCAACACCAGCTCCGGCGCCGGGCTGCAGGGCAGCGTGGGCCAGAGTGCCTACTCGGCGGCGAAGGCCGGGATCGCGGCGCTGACGCTCGTGCAGGCGGCCGAGCTCGGGCGCTACGGGATCACCTCGAACGCGATCGCGCCCTCGGCGCGCACGCGCATGACCGAGGAGGTCTTCGCCGAGATGATGGCGAAGCCCGACTCCGGCTTCGACGCGATGGCGCCCGAGAACGTGTCCCCGCTCGTGGTCTGGCTCGGCAGTGCCGAGTCGAAGGACGTGAGCGGGCAGGTCTTCGAGCTCGAGGGTGGCAAGATCTCGGTCGCCGACGGCTGGCGGAAGGGCCCCGAACAGGACAAGGGCAACCGCTGGGCGCCGGACGAAGTCGGTTCGGTCGTGCACGACCTGCTCGGCAAGGCCGTCGCGCCCCAGAAGGTCTACGGCACTTGAGATTCGCGTTCACCGAAGAACAGGAGGAGCTGCGCGCCTCGGCGCGGGCTTTTCTGGCGGATCACTCGGGCTCCGAGCAGATCCGGGCGGCCATGGAGAGCGACCTCGGCTACGACGCCGACGTCTGGAAGCGGATCGGCACCGAGCTCGGCTGGCCGGCTGTGATCGTCCCCGAAGAAGCCGGCGGGATCGGCCTCGGCGCCGTCGAACTGGTGGCGCTCCTCGAAGCGATGGGCGAGACACTGCTGTGCTCGCCGTACTTCGCGACCGTCGGCCTCGCGGCCCAGGCGGTGATCGCCGCGGGCACTGCGGAGCAGCAGGCGCGCTACCTCGGCCCCCTCGCCGAGGGTGAGGTACGCGCCACGCTGGCCACCACCGAAGCGGGCCAGGCGTTCGACGAGGTCACGCTCGTGGCTCGCGCCGACGGCGACGACTTCGTGCTCGACGGGACGAAGCGCTACGTGGTCGACGGACACCACGCCGATTGGATCGTCGTGAGTGGCCGGTCGCCGGGATCCGCGGGCGACGACGGCATCGGGCTCTTCGTCGTGCCGGGGGATGCCGGCGGCCTGACGCGCACGCCCCTCGCCACCATGGACATGACGCGCCGCCAGGCCGAGCTGCGCTTCGACGGCGTGCGCGTCGCGGGCGATGCCCGACTCGGGGGCGCCGCACCCGGCGCCCCGGCGTTGCGCCGCGCGCTCGACCGAGCGGCGATCGCGCTCGCCGCCGAGCAGGTGGGTGGTGCTCAGCGCTGCCTGGATCTCTCGGTCGCCTACGCGAAGGAGCGCGAGCAGTTCGGACGCCCGATCGGCTCCTTCCAGTCGATCAAGCACAAGTGCGCCGACATGATGGTGCTCGTCGAGACCGCTCGTTCCGCGGTGTACTACGCGGGCTGTGTCATCGACGACGGCGACGACGCCACCGTCGCCCGGGCCGCGTCCCTCGCGAAGGCGTATTGCAGCGAGGCCTACTACCGCTGCGCGGCGGAGAGCATCCAGATCCACGGCGGGGTCGGCTTCACATGGGAGTACGACCCGCACCTCTACTTCAAGCGGGCACGCGCCTCGGAGGCCATGCTCGGGACGCCCGACTGGCATCGCGAGCGCGTCGCCGGGTTTCTCGGGCTGGTCTAGCGATGGCGATCGAGATCGATCTCGCCGGCAAGGTCGCGATCGTCACCGGCGGCACCCGCGGCGTCGGCCGCGGCATTGCCGAGCGGTATCTCGAGGCGGGCGCCGAGGTGCTCGTCTGCGGGCGCAACGAACCCGAGTCATTGCCCGCGGCCGGCGGCCGCGAGGCCCATTTCGTGGCCGGCGACGTCCGCGAGGTCGAAGCCATCGACGGCATCGCCCGCCAGGCCGAGGAGCGCTTCGGGCGGCTCGACGTGCTGGTGAACAACGCGGGTGGCGCTCCGGCTGTCGACGCCGCAACCGTGTCGCCGCGCTTCCACGAGTCGATCATCCGCCTGAACCTGATCGGCCCGCTCCACTTTGCCCAGCGCGCGAACCAGACCATGCAGCAGCAGGACACGGGCGGCGTGATCCTCAACATCTCGAGCGTGAGTGGGCTGCGTGCCTCGCCGGGAACGTCGGCCTACGGTGCGGCGAAGGCGGGCCTGTTGTCCCTGTCCCAGAGCCTCGCCGTCGAGTGGGCGCCGAAGGTGCGCGTGGTGGCGGTGGCGGCCGGGATGGTGCGCACGGAGCAGAGCGAGCTGCACTACGGCGACGCCGAGGGCGTGGCGGCGGTGGGCGCGACCGTGCCGTTGGGACGCCTCGCCGAGCCCGTCGAGATCGGCGACGCCTGTGTCTTCCTGTCGTCGCCGCTGGCGAGCTACGTCAGTGGAACCCACCTGCTGCTGCACGGCGGCGGCGAGGCGCCGAGCTTCCTCGGCGCGGCGAAGAACACCCAGGACTGAACGTCCGGCACGGCAAAGAGGACGCGACGTGGCGAAGCAGGCTCCCGATCTCGGCAACCCGGCGCAGGCCCGCGACGCGAGCGACGTCACGCATTGGCACCGCGAGACCGACGTCGTCGTAGTGGGGGCCGGCGGCGCGGGCGCCTGCGCGGCGCTCGAGGCGCGCGCCGCCGACGCGGACGTCGTGGTGCTCGAACGTGCCTGGAAGGGCGGGGGCACCTCGGCCCAGGCCAGTGGTCAGCTCTATCTCGGCGGCGGCACCGCGCTGCAGAAGGCCTGCGGCTTCGAGGACGACCCGGAGGAGATGTACAAGTACCTGATGGCCTCGTGTGGCCCGGGCGCCGACGCCGACAAGGTGCGCACCTACTGCGAGGGCAGCGTCGAGCACTTCGACTGGGTGACGAGCCAGGGGGTCCCTTTCAAGAGCACCTATCTCCCGGTCGAGGAGGGCACCGATCCCTATACCGACGACGGGCTCTCCTACACGGGCAGCGAGCTCGCCCATCCTTTCTGCGAGATCGCGAAGCCGGCACCGCGCGGACACACCGCCCAGCAAGAGGGGGAGAACGCCGGGCTGATGATGATGGAGACCCTGCTCGGGCGCGTGGCCGGTTCGGGCGCCGAGATCGTCACCGACGCTGTGGTCGAGCCGCTGATCCAGGACCACGAGGGGCGGGTCGTCGGCGTGGTGGCGACGGTGGACGGCACCGAGCACTGCATCCGGGCCCGCCGCGGGGTCGTGCTGACCGCCGGCGGCTACATCCACAACAAGGCGATGCTCGAGCGCTACGCCCCGGTGACCCGCAAGGTGCGTTTCCGGCTCGGCTGCGACGGCGACGACGGCCGCGGGATCCGCATGGGGATGGGCGTCGGCGGCGACGCGATCCGCATGGAGGCCGCCTGCATCGTCGTCCCGTTCTCTCGGAACCGGCAGTTCGTGAAGGGCGTGCTCGTCAATGAGGCGGGCCAGCGCTTCTGTGCCGAGGACCTCTACCAGTCGCTGCTCGGCGAGATCGGCATGTGGCGCCAGGAGGGCCGGGTCTGGCTGGTGCTCGACGACAGCCTCTACGAGCAGCCCCAGCTGCCCACCGAGATCGCCGCGGTCGCCGAGAGCTTCGAGGAGCTCGAGGCCGAGGCGGGCTGCTTTCCGAAGGGCAGCCTCGTGCACACCCTCGAGCGCTACAACGCGGCGGCGAGCCAGGGCCAGGATCCGGACTTCCGCAAGGAGGCGCGCTGGCTCCAACCGCTGGCGAAGCCGCCCTACGTGGTGCTCGACCTCACCCTCGAGAAGTATCCGTTCTGGTCGGCCTTCACGCTGGGTGGCCTGCACACCCGCCCGACCGGGGAAGTGCTGGACGCCGATGGTGCGGTGGTGCCCGGGCTCTATGCGGCGGGGCGCAACGCCTCGGGTGTGCCGGCCCACGGCTACAACAGCGGGCTTTCCCTCGGCGACGCGACCTTCTCGGGGCGGCGCGCGGGCGCTGCCGCGGCGCGCCACACCGACTGAGCCGTGCCGTCGCCGGGCGGGCCGCCATTGGGGCGCTCACGGGCGAGCAGGCATACGCCCAAATCCGCGCCGGATCTGGGCTTTTTCCGGGGTCGGGACCTTGAGAGGGCGCATCCGGCCCCCTAATCTTTGGCCGCCTCCGGGGGGATCGGCTGCGGGGTCCCGACTGGCGAGCCGAAGCCAGAACCCGCGCCGAGCGCGGAGGCACACGGTGCCTTGGCCGCGATCCGGCGGATCGTCGGGCGAAGGCGACAGCGACAACTAGGGTAGGACCGCCGACGGTTCGCGTTTCGCGCGAGACGGAAGCGGTCCGTGCGTCGCGCTGCGACATCCCAAGCAACGAGCCACCCACGAAGCCAATGGCCATTCACGAAATCGAAAAAGGGCTCGACCTGCCGATCTCCGGATCTCCGATCCAGCGGATCAGCGGGTCGGCGTCCGTCGACCGCGTGGCGGTGATGGCGGACGACTTCCCCGGCATGAAGCCCGCGATGCGGGTCAACGAAGGCGACACGGTCAAACGCGGCCAGGTTCTCTTCGAAGACCGCAAGACACCGGGCGTGCTCCACACCGCACCCGGAGCCGGTCGTGTCATCGCGGTGAACCGCGGGGCGAAGCGCGCGCTCCAGTCCGTCGTGATCGCGCTCTCGGAAGCCGAGCGCAAGGGCTGGCCCCTGGTGCCCGAGCAGGAGAGTTTCTCCTCCTACTCGCCGAACGCCGCCGACAGTCGCGATTCGATCGTGGCGCTGCTGGTCGAGTCGGGCCAGTGGACGGCGCTGCGTCGGCGGCCCTTCGCGAAGGTGCCGAACCCCAGCGAGGTGCCGCACTCGGTCTTCGTGACGGCGATCGACACGAATCCGCTGGCGCCGCTGCCCGACGTGGTGATCGAGAAGCGCCGCGAGGATTTCCTCCGCGGACTCGAGATCGTCGCAAAGCTCAGCCCGAGCAAGACCTACCTGTGCATCGGCCCGAACTCCGACGCCGACGAGGGTGTTCCCGAGAAGATCACGGTCGAGCGGTTCACGGGCCCCCACCCGGCGGGCAACGCGGGTATGCACATCCACACGCTCGATCCGGTGAACCGCGAGAAGTGCGTCTGGCAGATCGGCTACCAGGACGTGATCGCGATCGGTCACCTCTTCGCCACTGGGGAACTGGACGTGACCCGGGTGGTCTCGATCGGCGGCCCGGTCGTCGCCGACCCGCGCCTCGTGGAGGCCCGGCTCGGCGCCTCGGTCGATGACCTGGCGGGCGACGAGGGCAACGGCCAGGACGTCCGCACGATCGCAGGCTCGGTCTGGAGCGGGAAGACGGCGTCGGGCGAGGTGTTCGGATACCTCGGGCGCTACCACAACCAGGTGTCCGTGCTGGCCGAGGGACGCGAACGCGTCTTCCTGGGCTGGCTCACGCCGGGTTGGAACGCCTTCTCATCGATCCCGATCTACCTCTCGCGGATGATGAAGAAGAAGTTCGACTTCACCACCACGACGAACGGCTCGCCGCGGACGATGGTGCCGATCGGGATGTACGAGCAGGTGATGCCCATGGACATCCTGCCGACCTTCCTGCTGCGGTCTCTGGTGGTGGGCGACATCGAAGAGGCCGAAAAGCTCGGCGCTCTCGAGCTCGAGGAAGAAGATCTCGCGCTCTGCTCCTTCGTGTGTCCCGGAAAGACCGACTACGGTCCGCTGCTCCGGAAGAACCTCGAAATGATCGAGAAAGAAGGCTGATGAAGATCCTCCGCGATCTCCACGACAAAGCCGACCCGCTCTTCGCGAAGGGCGGGCCGTTGGAGAAGCTCTACCCGCTCTGGGAAGCCCACGACACGGCGATGTTCACGCCGGGGGAAGTCACTCGCACGGCCCCTCACGTTCGCGACGGCCTCGACCTGAAGCGCATGATGATCACCGTCGTCGTCGCGCTCGTGCCCTGCATCGTGTTCGCCATGTACAACACGGGCTACCAGGCGATGCTCGCCATCTCGGAGGGGGCCGCGCCGCTCGACGACTGGCGCATGGCGATCTACCAGGGCCTCGGACTCTCCTTCGACCACACCTATCCGATCCTCTGCGTGATCTTCGGCGCGCTCTACTTCCTGCCGGTCTGGATCGCGGGCATGATCGTGGGCGCCGTGGTCGAGATCGGCGGCGCGATCATCCGCGGCCACGAAGTGAACGAGGGCTTCCTCGTCACCGGCATGCTCCTGCCCCTGACCCTGCCGCCCACCATCCCGCTCTGGATGGTCGTGCTCGGCATGGCCTTCGGCCTGATCTTCGGGAAGGAGGTCTTCGGCGGGACGGGCACCAACTTCCTGAATCCGGCGCTCACCGCGCGCGCCTTCCTCTTCTTCGCCTACCCGGCGTGGATGAGCGGCGACGCGCCCTGGATCGCCGCCGACTTCCTGAGCGTCGACTCGTTCAGCGGCGCCACCTGGCTGGCCCAGGCGGCGGTGACGCCGGGCGCCCTCGAGAACGCGAGCTTTGCCGATGCCTTCTGGGGCTTCGTCCCGGGTTCGATGGGAGAGACCTCGGCGTTCGGTGCCCTGTTGGGCATGGGGATCCTGCTGGTCACCCGGATCGGGTCCTGGCAGACGATCACCGGCGTGACCCTCGGTACGATCGTGATGGCCTCGATGCTGAATGGCATCGGCTCGAGCACGAACCCGATGTTCGAGGTGCCTTTCTGGTGGCACATGGTGCTGGGCGGCTGGGCCTTCGGGATGGTCTACATGGCTACCGACCCGGTGTCCTCGGCTTTCACCTCGCAGGGGAAGTTCGTCTACGGGCTCGGGATCGGCGTGCTCGTGATCCTGATCCGGGTGGTCAACCCGGCGTATCCCGAGGGCATGATGCTGGCGATCCTGTTCATGAACATGTTCGCCCCGCTCTGCGACCACGTCGTCAAGAACGCGAACGTGCAACGGAGGCTCGCGCGCAGTGGAGCATAGTTCCCGCTACATCGTGGGCTTCGCGGCGGCCGTCTGCGGGGTCTGTTCGATCTTCGTGGCCACGGCAGCCGTGTCCCTGAAGGACCGTCAGGAGCTCAACGCTCAGCTCGACGTGCAGAAGAAGGTGCTCGAGTTGGTCGGTCTGATGGAGCCGGGCGCCAGCCTGGAGACCGAGGAGATCCAGACGCTCTACCGCGACAGCATCGAAGCCCGCGTGGTGAACCTGGCGACCGGCAGCATCGTCGAGGACGTCGATCCGGCGCTCTTCGATCAGCGCGCTGCTGCGGCCGACCCGGACACGAGCCGCGAGGCGCCACCGAACCAGGCGAAGGTGCGCCGCGTCCCCGAACAGGGACTGGTCTACCTGCTCCGTGAGGATGGTCAGATCAAGACGCTCGTCTTCCCGGTCGAAGGGAAGGGACTGTGGTCGACTCTCTACGGCTTCCTCGCCCTCGAGTCCGACGCCCGGACGGTCGCCGGCATCACCTTCTACGAGCACGGCGAGACGCCGGGCCTGGGCGGTGAAGTCGACAACCCGCGCTGGAAGGCGCTGTGGAAGGGCCGCAAGGCCTTCGACGAGCAGTGGCAGGTGGCGCTCAAGGTCAAGAAGGGCGCCGCGGGCCCGGTCGAAGCGGATCCCTACCAGGTGGACGGCCTCTCGGGCGCCACCATCACCAGCCGCGGCGTGAGCGGCCTGGTGTCGTTCTGGCTCGGGCGGGAGGGCTACGGGTCGTATCTCGAGCAGTACCGCTCCGAAAGGGGAATCTAGTGGCATCCGAAAGTCGGGACGCGCTTCTCGACCCGCTCTTCAACAACAACCCGATCGCCCTGCAGGTGCTCGGGATCTGCTCGGCACTGGCCGTGACGACGAAGATGGAGACGGCCTTCGTGATGACGCTCGCCGTCATCTTCGTGCTGGTCTTCTCGAATCTCTCGGTCAGCCTGATCCGGAATCTGATCCCTTCGAGCATCCGCATCATCGTGCAGCTGACGATCATCGCCTCATTGGTGATCATCGCGGACCAGGTGCTCAAGGCCTTCGTCTACGACATCAGCAAGCAGCTGTCGGTGTTCGTAGGCCTGATCATCACCAACTGCATCATCATGGGGCGGGCCGAGGCCTTCGCCATGCAGAACAAGCCGTCCCTCTCGGTGATCGACGGTCTCGGCAACGGTCTGGGCTACGGCCTGATCCTGCTGGTGGTCGCGGCGTTCCGCGAGATCTTCGGTTCAGGCACGTTCTTCGGATACACGCTTCTCAAGCCCGTGACCGAAGGCGGTTGGTATGTCCCCAATGGCTTGATGGTTCTCGCCCCGGCGGCGTTCTTCCTGATCGGCGTCTTCATCTGGGTGATCCGCAGCTACAAACCCGAACAGGTGGAGGAGGAGTTCCATGTTGGAGCACTACTTGAGCCTGGCCACGAAGGCCACATTCGTTGAGAACATGGCCTTGGCCTACTTCCTCGGGATGTGCTCCTTCCTGGCCGTCTCGAAGAAGGTAGAAACAGCCGTAGGCCTCGGGATCGCCGTCATCTTCGTGTTGGCGGTCACGACCCCTCTGAATCAGCTCCTCGTCGAGGCGCTCCTGCAGCCCGGCTCGCTCGCCTGGGCGGGACTGCCCGATCTCGATCTCTCGTTCCTGTCGTTCCTGACCTTGATCGGGACGATTGCGGCGACGGTGCAGATCGTGGAGATGACCCTCGATCGCTACGCGCCAGCGCTCTACAACGCGCTCGGCGTGTTCCTGCCGCTGATCGCGGTGAACTGCGCGATCCTCGGCGCATCGCTCTTCATGCAGGAGCGCGACTACACCTTCGGCGAGGCCGCGGTGTTCGGGCTCGGCTCGGGCGTCGGTTGGGCGCTCGCGATCATCGCGCTGGCCGCGATCCGCGAGAAGCTGAAGTACAGCGACGTCCCGGAGCCCCTGCGCGGCCTGGGCATCACCTTCATCGTCGTGGGTCTGATGAGCGTCGGCTTCATGGCGTTCTCGGGAATCCAGCTCTAAAGCAGGTACAGGGTTTGCGGGGCTCGGCGCCCCTCAGGATGGCACCATGGAAACGATTCTCTTCGGCGTGCTCGGCTTCACCTTCGTGGTGGTGGCGTTGGTCCTCGTGCTGATGGTGGCGAAGGCCCAGCTCGTCCCGTCGGGCGAGGTGACCATCGACATCAACGGCGATCCCGAGAAGGCGATCAAGACCCGGGCCGGCAGCACCCTGCTCGGGACCCTCTCGGCCCAGCAGATCTTCCTGCCCTCGGCGTGCGGCGGGAAGGGCAGTTGCGGCGTCTGTACGGTCAAGGTCTGCGAGGGCGGGGGCGCCATCCTGCCCACCGAGCTCTCCCACATCAGCCGCGGGGAAGCCCGTGAGGGCGTGCGCCTCTCCTGTCAGGTGAAGGTGAAGCAGGACATGAAGATCGAGGTCCCGCCCGAGGTCCTCGACGTCAAGAAGTGGAAGTGCAAGGTCCGCTCGAACGACAACGTGGCCACCTTCATCAAGGAGCTCATCCTCGAGCTTCCCGAGGGCGAAGACGTCCCGTTCCGCGCCGGCGGCTACATCCAGATCGAGTGCCCGCCCCACGAGATCGCCTACAAGGAATACGAGATCGGCGACGACTACCGGGAAGACTGGGACAAGTACGACCAGTGGAAGTACGTCTCGAAGGTGACGAGCGCCGAAGAGCGCGCCTACTCGATGGCGAACTACCCGGAAGAGAAGGGCATCATCATGCTCAACGTGCGCATCGCGTCGCCGCCGCCGCGGCAGCCCGACGTGCCGCCGGGCATCATGTCGTCCTACATCTTCGGCCTGAAGCCGGGCGACGAAGTGACGATCTCGGGCCCCTACGGCGAGTTCTTCGCCAAGGAAACCGACAACGAGATGATCTTCGTGGGTGGCGGCGCCGGCATGGCGCCGATGCGCTCCCATATCTTCGATCAGTTCCGGCGCATCCACACCGACCGCAAGGTGTCGTTCTGGTACGGCGCACGGAGCCTGCGCGAGGCGTTCTACGTCGAGGACTTCGACACGATCCAGTCCGAGAACGACAACTTCCAGTGGCACCTCGCGCTCTCCGAGCCCCTCGAGGAAGACAACTGGGAGGGTCACACCGGGTTCATCCACCAGGTGCTGCTCGACAACTACCTGAAGGACCACCCGGCACCCGAGGACTGCGAGTACTACCTCTGCGGGCCGCCGATGATGAACGAGGCGGTGCAGAAGATGCTCGAAGACCTGGGCGTCGAGCCCGAGAACATCGCCTTCGACGACTTCGGCTGAGCCGAAGCGTCCGCGCTTTCGCGAACCCCCACCCGAGGCGGACGTGAGCGAGCCGAAGCCGCTGCTGTCCGGACGGGCGCGCTGGCTCGTGCCTGTCTTGTTGCTGGTGCTGCTGGTCGTGTCGGTGCACCGCTACCAGGTGGCGGTCACGACGCTGCGGGTCGAACTCGGCGGCGAAGCCCTCGGCACCACCTGGAGCGTGAAGCTCGCGGGCGAGCTGGCTCCCGAGCGCCAGCGTTCGCTCCAGGCGGCGCTCGAGAACGCACTGGCGCGCGTGGACGCCCAGATGTCGACGTGGCGCGACGACTCGGAGCTCTCGCGTTTCAACCTCCTCGGCGCGGACGCGCCCTTCGTGTTCTCGCCCGAGGCCTTCGCGGTCTTCGCCATCTCCGAGGAGGTCGCGGTGCGTTCGGGCGGCGCCTTCGACGTCACGGTAGGGCCGCTGGTGGACGCCTGGGGGTTTGGTGCGAGACCGCGCCGGGCCACGGCGCCCGAGGCCGAACAGCTCGCGTCCCTGCGCCGCGACGTGGGACGCCACTGGCTGCGCCTCGACGCCGTCGAGCGCAGCGTCGAGAAGCGCCGCGCGGGCGTGCGGGTCGATCTGTCGGCGGTCGCGAAGGGCTACGCCGTGGATCTCCTGGCCCAGACCGTGTCCGAGCGGGGACACGCCAACTTTCTGGTGGAGATCGGCGGGGAGCTGCGCGGGGCCGGGGAACGTCCCGGGGGCGGCCCCTGGCGGGTGGCGATCGAAGAACCCCGCGAGGAAGGGCGCCAGGTGCACCGGATCGTCGCGTTGTCGGATGCGGCGATGGCCACCTCCGGCGACTACCGCAACTTCTTCACCGACGACGCCGGGCGCCGCTTCTCGCACACGATCGACCCGCGGACCGGATCGCCGATCGCGCACCCGTTGGCGTCGGTCACCGTGGTGCACCCGAGCGCGGCCTGGGCCGATGCCTGGGCCACCGCGCTCAATGTCCTCGGGCCGGAGGCCGGCTATGCTCGCGCCGAGTCCGAGGGGCTGGCGGCGTACTTCCTGGTGCGGGAGCAGGACCCGGAACCCGGGCTCGGGTCCGACCCCGGGAGTGCCGATGCGCATCCCACGGACGGCGCCTTCGAGGCGCGCTGGACCCCCGCCTTCGAACCGCTCTTGCTCCCCGATCCTCGCTCCGGAGACGACTCATGACGACGATCCTGGTCACTGCGCTCTTCATCGGTGGGCTGATGTTCGCCATGGCGATCGGCGTGATGGTGCAGGGGAAGGCGCTCAAGGGCTCCTGCGGCGGAACGGGCACCGGCTGCCCCTGCACCGATCGCGAGAAGCGGGCCTGCGGGGCGCGGCGGCAGCAAGAGGCGGCCTGACCCGAGGCAAGCCGCCAGAGCCTCGCGAGGCCACCCCTGTGACGCGCGCTTGACGTCTGCGGCTTCGCGCAGGATCCTGCGCACTGCACTGTGATCCGCGGGAACTCCCCGCGCTCACTCCATCGGATCTCCGCGCAGCGCGCGTGCGCTGCAAGACCGGAGGTCTGTCCCACGGAGCGAGCGCCGGGACGCCACACCTTCGGCCGGGCTCGCCGGAGGAGCCATGACCGAGAACGACCCGCAGATCCACTACCGCGCCCTGGTCGCCCGACTCGCCCACGACGCCGAGCGCGAAGCCGCCTTCGACGCCTTGAACGCGGCCGGCCCCGCCGCCCGCGACGCGGTTCGGGCGGGCCTCCGCCACGGGCATTGGCAGGTGCGGCGCTGGTGCGCGATCTGGTTCGACCACCACGCCGATCCCGACTCGCTGCCCGCCCTGATCCCGCTGCTGCGCGACCCGAAGAGCGCGGTGCGTCTCTTCGCGGTGCATTCGATCAGCTGCGATCGCTGCAAGGAGGGCGAGCCCACGCTCGACGTCGTGCCGCTCCTGATCGAGCGGGTGCAGCAGGACGAGAGCATCCGCGTGCGACGGATGGCGGTCTGCATGCTCGCCCACCAGCACGCCCACCCCGATCTCGAGGGCTTCTTCCAGCAGCTCCTCGACACCGAGACCGACGCGAAGCTCCACAAGCACGCCGGCTTCGGTCTGCTCTTCTGTCGCCAGCAGCGGGAGGCGGCGGCCGCAGGCGGGTAGGGCGACGGGTCAGCCCTCGTCGGGCGGCACCCACCGCACGCGCTCGAAGTACTTCTGGATGCGGGGGAGTTCGCGGGCCATCTGGGCGCGTCCCCAGGCGACCGCCCGATCGATCTCGCGGGCACGCGGCAGCAGGTTGAGCGGTGAGAGCGTGGGCTTGAACTCGATGCGCTTCTGGGCATAGCGCTGGTTCAGCGCGACCTGGAGCGCGATCAGGCGGGTGATCGGCTGGAGCCAGACGTGGCCCATGCCGATCTGGGGGTGGAAGCAGTCGAAGGCGAGCACGAAGGCGTTGCGGGTGCCGATCTTGCCCGCGCGCACCTGGCGCCAGGCGATCCGGGACGGAACGTTGTTGGCGACGCCCCCGTCGACGAGCGCCACCACCTCTTCGCGCTCGAAGAGATCGGTCAGGGGCGCATGCATCGGCGAGTCTTCCTCGCTGACGTCGTAGTGGAGGATTCCGGGGATCGCGGCCGAGAAGCCTGCGGCGTCGACGGCGTCGAAGTCGCCGGTGAGGTCGTCGGCCCCGATCACGATCTCCTGGGCCGCGCGCGGGTTGAAGAAGCCGACCATGCGCACCAGCTGGGCCGCGATCTGGGCGCGCATTTGCAGGGCCCCCGGCCGCTTGTCCTCGTGGAGATGGTGGGAGCGCGCGTAGCCCTCGAGGCCTTCGCGGACCGCGCTGCGACGCAGCCCGGCGACCACCGCCTCGTAGGGGATCTCGAGATCGGGGATGCGCAGGGGAGCGCCGCTCTGGTTGGAGAGGGCGCTGCCGATGCCACCGCGGAGCACCAGTCGCATGACGCCGGGCAGGCCGTACTGGGTGCGCAGGCTGACGAAGCGGAAGATCTCTTCGGGCTTCAGGCCTTTCGCCAGCGCGACGTACTCGTCGAGATCGCCGTCGCGCCGCAGCGCCCGGAACAACCCGAGCACCGCGCCCATCGAGGCGCCGATCAGGTAGCCCGGGATCAGGCCAGCCGCCTGCAGCACCTCCCAAGCGCCGATGTACACGTAGGCCGAGCCGCCCCCGCCCCCGGCCACGTTGACCAGGGTCTTGATGCCGATCTCCTGGTCGAGATGCCGGGCCGAGAAGTCGTTCGCGTACTTCTCGAGGATCTCGTCGCGGGTTCGCGCCATCAGCGGTAACAGCGGTTGGAGCTTCTCGGCGGCCGTCTCCACCCGACGCTTGCTGTCGGTCGTGTGGAGCAGCGTGTCGGCCAGGACTTCCGGCAGGCGTTCGCGCCAGCGTGCGAGACGAGGGGTACGCACCCGCACGTCCGGGTTCTGATTGCGGCGCCCGCGGCGGGCGGCGCCGGGCTGGAAGGTGTCGAGGGCGGCGAGCCCGATCGCGTAGCGCAGCTGGTGCTCGGTCTTCCGGCTTACCACGCCTGGGTGGTCGAAGAGCCCGACGACGAGCTTCGTCTCCATCCGCTGCAGGCGGAGCAGGGCGTCTTCCCGCTCGCTGGGCGGAGCGGCCGGAACCGGCAGGGCAGATTGGGACACGGACCGGGAGAGTAGGCGTTACCGAGCTTCCAGGCCGCGAATCAGGATCTCGAGAATCGCGTCGGCGGTGTGCTGCGGAGACCCTGCGATCAAGGGAATCACCTGGGGCCGCGCGAAGAAACCACCGAGACCGCCCAGCACCAGGGCGAGGGCGCCGGTGTCGACCGGTTGGATCTGACCGGCCTCGATCGCGCGATCGAGCAGAGTTCGCGTCACGGCGATCACGTAGTTGCCGTGCTGGTTCATCAGGCGATCGGCCCCGGGCACGGCGTCGAAGGAGCGCGCGAAGGTTTCGGTGGTGGGGCCGATGGCGAGGTTGGTCGCCTGGAGGTACGCGCGCAGCGCCGAGAGCGCGTCGAGATCCGGAGCCACGGCCGTCATGGCGGCGCGCCCGATCCGGTGCAGCCGACGGTCCATCACCATCAGCTGCAGCGCGTCCTTGCTCGGCGCCAGGCCGTAGAGGGTGCGCAGCGAGCAGTTCATGCGCGCGGCGAGCTGGGCCATCGTCAAGCCGGCGAAGCCGTCCTCCACGATCGCGGCTTCCAGCTCGTCGAGGATCTCGCGCTGACGCTCGGTGAGCTTGCGCTCCGCCGCCTCGGGCAACAGCCGCTTCGGGGCGCGGACCCCAGCGAAGGGCTTGCTGGGCTCGGCGGCGAGAGCCGGACTCAAGACAGCAGCGCCTCGGGCAGCTCGACTTCGCGCGCGCGCAGCCACTCGCCGAGGCTCTTGGCCTGGCCGTCCTGTCGGGTCGACGCCGCCACGCCTTCCTCGAGGAGGCCGTGCACCAGGAAGTTGAGCGAGCGCAGGTTCGGCAGGCGGTGACGATCGACGCGGAGCGGTGCCGTTTCGGGGAGGAGCTCCTGGAGCTTCTCGGTGGTGAGGAAGGCATCGAGCCACGCCCAGGCGGCGTCGCTGCGGGCGAAGACGCCCAGGTTGGCGTTGCCGCCCTTGTCGCCCGAGCGCGTGCCGTAGACGAGACCGAAGGGCGCGTGTCGCGTGGCGCCGCCGGGTGCGCCGGCCGAGGGCTCGGCCGGCGGGGTGACCTGCACCTCTGCGGCGGGGATCACCGACGACACCTCCCGGGTGTCGTTGCCGACCGTGACGCTCTGGGGCACCCGATCGGCGGGCACGCAGGCGGGCTCGTACACGCCGAAGGGACGCCCGGCACTGGGCCCCCCACCGACGCCGAAGAACCCCGGGATCGTGGCGAGCCCGAGCTCGGTGATCGAGTTCGAGAACGCCCGGCCGACCTTCTTCTCGTCCGGATCCTTCACGCTGATCTTGAGGATCGCGACCCCTTGCTCGTTCGTCTCGGGGTCGGGCTTGTCGTTGCGCATCAGGTGGGTCGACACGTGCTGGAAGTCATCAGGCCCGAAGGGGCAGGCGTACCAGAACGCGTCCTCGATCAGCTTCGCCTTCTCCTCGATGTCGAGACCGGTCAGGCAGACGCTCATGTCGTTGCGGAAACCGCCCGGGCGGTTGATGCAGACCTTCAGCGTCGACGGCGGCGGTTCGCCCTGCACGCCGGTCATCGCGACCCGGTCGGGCCCGCTCTGGGCGAGCTCGATGGTGTCGAAGCGGGTGGTGACGTCCGGACCGAAATACTCGGGACCGCCGATCTCGTAGAGCAGCTGGGACGTGATGGTCCCCACCGAGACCTCGCCGCCGGTGCCGTCGTGCTTGCCGAACACGGTGGAGCCGTCGGCGGCGATCTCCGCCCAGGGGAAGCCGATCCGGGTCATGCCCGGGACTTCCTTGAAGAAGGAGTAGTTCCCGCCCGTGGCCTGGGTGCCGCATTCGATCACGTGGCCCGCGGCGACGGCGCCGGCGAGCGCGTCGAAGTCGGTGCGCGACCAGCGGTGGTGCCAGGCGGCCGGGCCGCACACGACGGCGGCGTCGGTGCAGCGGCCGGTGATCACGATGTCGGCCCCGCGGTCCAGGGCATCCACGATCCCCCAGCAGCCGAGATAGGCGTTGGCCGTGAGGAACGCCGACGCATCCTTGATCGGCTCGCCGGTCTCGAAGTGGGTGAGTTGGTTGCCGGCGATCAGTTCGTCCATCCGGGGAAGCAGGTCGTCGCCATCGACCGTGGCGATCACCGGCGAGAGCCCGAGCTTGTCGGCGACGCCCGCCACGGCTTCGGCGCAACCCGCCGGGTCGAGGCCACCGGCGTTGGTCACGACCTTGATGCCGCGATCGAGGCAGGTGCCCATCACCTGCTCCATCTGGGCGACGAAGGTGCGGGCGTAGCCCCCGTTCGGGCGCTTCATGCGCGTGCGCGCCAGGATCAGCATGGTGAGCTCGGCGAGCCAGTCGCCGGTGAGCACGTCGATCGGACCCCCCTCGACCATCTCCTTCGCCGCGCTGAGCCGGTCGCCGAAGAACCCGGAGCAGTTCGCGATACGGATCGGATCGGTCATGCCTCACCTCCTTCGTTGTCGGCTTCGACCACCAGCAGCACGGCGCCCGCCTCGACCTGGTCGCCCTCGCGGACGAAGACCTCGGTGACGGTGCCCGCTTCGGTGGCGCTCATCGGGTGCTCCATCTTCATCGCTTCGAGGACGGCCACGGTCTGGCCGGGTTCGACGCGATCGCCCGCGGCGACGCGCAGGGCGATCACCTTGCCGGGCATGCTGGCGACGAAGCCGCCCTGGGGCCCGTCGGAGCCGGGCACGGTGAAGCGGGGCTCGATCGTGAACTGGAGGGTGCCGCGCGGGCTGTCGACGAAGAGCTGGTCGTCGGCGCGGGTCACCCGATAGCGGGAGCGCCGCTCGCCGATCTCCGCGTCGACGCTCTCGGGTGTCCAGGCGTGTACGCGGGCGGGCGTGCCGTCGGTGAAGCGGAAGCTGCCGTCCCGCACCGTTCGGTAGCCGACCTCGAGACACTCTTCGCCGCGCGTCAAGCTGACGGTCTCGGCGGGCATGCGCCCGTTGCGCCAGCCCGAACGGGTGGCGCGCCACACCTGGGCGTTCGCCCGGTTGTCCCCCTGGATCCAGAGCGCGGCGGCGCGCGCGGCACGTTCGAGTTCGTCACCGGCCAGGGGCAGGGTCCGCGCCGGGGCGACGCGCTCGATGAAGTCGGTGGTGGTGTCGCCGTCGAGGAACTCGGGGGTGCGCAGCGTGGTCACCAGGAAGTCGCGGTTCGTGGTGACGCCGCCCAGATGCAGCCGTTCCAGGGCGAGCGCGAGGCGTCCGGCGGCTTCCCGGCGGGTGGGACCGCTGGCGATCACCTTCGCGAGCATCGGGTCGAAATCCGTGCCGACCACCGTGCCGGCTTCGACGCCGCTGTCCCAGCGCACCTCGGGCGTCTCGGCTGGTTCGAAGGCCGAGAGCGTTCCGATCGCCGGCAGGAAGTCGTTCGCCGGATCCTCGGCGTAGAGCCGGGCCTCGATGGCCGCCCCTTCGAACGTGACGTCGTCCTGGCCGTAGCCGAGGGCTTCACCCTGGGCGATGCGCAGCTGCTCGCGGACGAGGTCGAAGCCGGTGACGCACTCGGTGACCGGGTGTTCGACCTGGAGCCGCGTGTTCACTTCCAGGAAGAAGAACTCGCCAGTGGCATCGTCGACCAGGAACTCGACGGTGCCCGCGGACGCATAACCGAGCGCGCGGGCGAGGGAGAGGGCCGCGTCGCCCATCTTCGCCCGCAGCGCGGCGTCGACGCGGGGGGAGGGCGACTCCTCGAGGATCTTCTGGTGGCGACGCTGGATCGAGCACTCGCGCTCGCCGAGGTGGACGACCCCGCCGTGGAGGTCGCCGAGGATCTGGATCTCGATATGCCGGGCCCGACCGACGTAGCGCTCGAGGAAGACGCGGTCGTCGCCGAACCCACTGGCGGCCTCGCGCTTCGCCGAGGCGACGGCCTCTTCCAGGTCCTCGGCGCGCTCGACGATGCGCATGCCCTTGCCGCCGCCGCCGGCGGCGGCCTTCACGAGCAGCGGGAACCCGACCTGGGCCGCGGCACCCGGGTCTTCCGAGCCCGGCAGGGTGGGGACCCCAGCCTCCTCGGCGAGGGCCTTCGCGGCGATTTTGTCGCCCATGCGCTCGATCGCTTCGGGCGAGGGGCCGACCCAGGCGATCCCGGCGGCCGCGACGTCCCCGGCAAAGGTGGCGTTCTCCGAGAGGAAGCCGTAGCCCGGGTGGATCGCGCCGGCTCCGGTGGCCTGGGCGGCGGCGAGAATGGCCTTCGCATCGAGGTAGCCCTCGGAGAGGCGCACCGCTTCGTCGGCCTCGCGCACGTGGGGGGCGTCGGCATCGGCGTCCGTGTAGACGGCGACGCAGCGCAGGCCCATCTCGTGGGCGCTGCGGATCACGCGCCGCGCGATCTCGCCGCGGTTGGCGATCAGCAAAGTGTGGAAGCTCACAGCCGGAACACTCCGTAACCCGGGGCGCCCTCGATCGGGCGGTTGCGAACGACGGACAGGCAGAGGCTCAGTACGGTACGGGTGTCGCGCGGGTCGATGATGCCGTCGTCACTGATCGCGCCCGTGGCCTCGAGCGCGATCGATCCCGCTTCCTGGCGTTCCTCGACGCCCGCGCGGATCTCGGCGTCGGCTGCTTCGTCGAAGGGCAGGCCCTTCCGCGCCGCCTGTCCGCGACGCACGATCGACATCACGCCCGCGATCTGCTTCCCGCCCATCACCGCGATCTTCGCGCTGGGCCAGATGAAGGTGAAGCGGTTGTTGAAGGCGCGACCGGACATCGCGTAGGTGCCCGCGCCGTACGACGCGCCGACGATCACCGTGAGGTGGGGGACCGTCGAGTTGGTGACCGCGTTGATCATCTGGGAGCCCTTCTTGATGATCCCCGCGTGTTCGGAGTCCTTGCCGACCACGAACCCGGTGAGGTTCTGCAGGAAGATCAAGGGCACGTCGATCTGGTTGTTCAGCTGGATGAAGTGAGCGGCTTTCTCGGCCGCCTCCGGATTCAGGACGCCGTTGTTCCCGAGGATCCCCACCGGGTAGCCCTGGATCCGCGCCCAGCCGCAGACGAGGGTCGTGCCGTAGCGCGGCTTGAACTCCTCGAAGCGCGAACCGTCGACGATGCGGCCGATCACGTCCCGGATCTCGACGGGGCGCCGGAGGTCCGGGGAGACGAGGCCCGTGAGCTCCTCGGGGTCGAGGGTCGGCTCCTCGAAGTCGGGCTCGGGATCGGGCATCGCCTTCTCCCAGTTCAGGTGGGACATCACCTCGCGGCACAGGCGCAGGGCGTCGTGCTCGTCTTCGGCGAAGTACTCGCCCAGACCCGAGATCTCGGCGTGCATGCGGGCGCCGCCCAGCGTCTCGTCGTCCGAGTCCTCGCCGGTGGCCATCTTCACCAGCGGTGGACCCGCCAGGAAGATCTTCGACTGTTCCTTGATGACGATGTTGTAGTCGGACATGCCGGGCTGGTAGGCGCCGCCGGCCGTCGAGGATCCGAAGACGACGCACACAGTGGGGATCCGGAGCTTCGAGAGCTCGATCATCTCGTAGAAGAAGCGGCCGGTCTCGGCGAAGTGCTCGATGCGCGCGCCGCCAGGCGTCGTGTCGCCCTGTTCGCCCTTCTTCTTCGGCTGCATGCGCAGGTCGGCGCCCGCCGACTCCACGAAGCTCACATAGGGGATGCCGTTGTCGCGGGCGATCTCCAGGGCGCGCATCCACTTCTTGCCGACGTAGGGTGTGAGCGCACCGCCCAGCACGGTCGGGTCGTTGGCGAAGATCACGCACTCGACGCCGGCGATGATGCCGATCCCGAGGATGCAGCCGCCGCCGACCGTGTAGCTCGAGTTGTAGCCGGCGAGGCCACTGATCTCGAGGAAGGGCGTATCCGGATCGAGGGCGAGGGCGACGCGCTCCCGCACGGGCAGCTTGCCGCGTTTCGCCAGGCGCGCGTGGTGGTCGGGGCCGCCGCCGGCCTCGGCCTCGTCGAGGAGCTGGTCGATCTCGGCCAGCCGTTCGAGCATCACCTGCTGGTTCTCTTCGAATTCCGGCGTGCGCGTGTTCAGATTCGAGCGCAGGCGCGGAGCCAGACTGGGTTGCATGAGCGTCCCCGTGAACTCGCGTACTCCAACGTCGGAGCGCGTTGACAACGGGGTACCATGACTGGTAACCGTATGCAATCAGAATTACCGCAGCGTGCTCGTGCTTCGGCGAGCGACGGGGGCGGGCCTGGAGGCGAGATGGATCCGGTACGCGTCGAAACCGCCGCGGGCGTGATGACCGCCACCCTCGCGGACGAGGAGAACCGCAACGCTCTCGGCGGCGCCCTCGTGTCCGCCCTGCGGGAGGCCCTCGCCGCTGCGAATGCCGACCCCGCGGTCCGGGCCTTCGTGATCACCAACATCGGTTCCACTTTCTGCGCCGGCGCGAACCTGAAGGAGCGCTCGGCCGAGTCGGGAAAGAAGCCCGCGGCAGGGGCGGGCGGCATGGGCGGCTTCGTCGAGCTGTTGGGAGAGATCCAGGTCTCGCCGACTCCGGTGATTGGCAAGATCGCCGGCCACGTCATGGGCGGCGGCAATGGACTGGCGGCCGCGCTCGATATCGCGATCGCCGCCGAGAACGTGAAGTTCGGTTTCACCGAGGTCCGCCTCGGGGTCGCGCCGGCGATCATCTCGGTGGTGTGCCTTCCGAAGATGCGCCCCGGCGAGGCGATGGAGGCGTTCCTGCGCGGGAACCGGTTTCCGGCCAGCCGCGCTGCCGAGCTCGGCCTGATCGCCCGGGCGGTACCGGCCGACGCGCTCGACGCCGCGGTGGACGAGGTGCTCGACGATCTGCGCAAGGGCGGCCCGAACGCGTTGGAGTTCGCGAAGCGGCTCGTCAACGAGGTGCCGCTGATGGAGCAGAAGCAGGCGTTCGCCTGGACTGCGAAGCACTCGGCAGAGCTCTTCGCCGGGACGGAAGCCGCAGAGGGCATGAAGGCGTTTCTGCAGAAGCGCCCGCCGAAATGGGCGGAGTAGCGTCGCTTCAGGGCAACCGCCGCCGGAAGGACACAGGAGGCCTGGGATGCTGCAGATCAGCGTGGACTTGCTCGCCGAGGTCGACGACCTCCACGCCCTGGTGGAGACCCTCGAGCCCGAAGACTGGGAGCGTCCCACCACGTTCATGAACTGGACACCCTGGGACGTGATCGCACACCTCCATTTCTTCGACGAGGTGTCGTTGGTGGCACTCGAGGGGCGCGAGCCCTTCGGCGAACTCCAGAAGGAGTTCATCGGCCTGCTCCAGGAGGGGTTGGGGAGCGCCGAGATCGCCAAACGGAAGCTCGGCGACCTTTCGCCGAAGGAACTCACCACGCGCTGGCGCGAGCGCAACCGCGCGATGGCCGAGCAGCTCGGCAACTCGGACCCGAAGCGACGCCTGCCGTGGTTCGGGCCCGACATGGGCGTGCAGATGTTCACGACCGCACGCCTGATGGAGACCTGGGCCCACGGTCAGGAGCTGTGGGACCTGAAGGGCCGCGAGCGGAGCCACAGCGACCGGATCAAGCACATCTGCGAGATCGGCGTCCGCACCTTCGGCTGGACCTTCATGAACCGCGGCGAGCAGCCGCCCGGGCCGCCCCCCTATGTGCGCCTCACCGCTCCGTCCGGCGGGGTCTGGGAGTGGCAGGAACCGAGCGAGACGGAAATCGTACGCGGGTCGGCCGTCGATTTCGCGAGGGTGGTCACGCAGGTTCGAAACATCGCGGATACGCCACTCGAAGTCGTGGGTCCGGTGGCCAACGCCTGGATGGCGATCGCCCAGTGCTTCGCCGGGGGTGCAGCGGATCCGCCGGCACCCGGGACCCGCACGATCTAGCGCGGCGGCTCCCGCCGCCCCAGGCCACGCCGCCCCAGGGCGGCCGGAGGAGTACGATGGATCTCGCTTTCGGTCCGAAATACGAGGAGTTCCGCCAGGAAGTCCGTGCGTTTCTCGAGGCCCATCGGGGCGCCAAGCCGAAGGAGTCGCTGATCGAGGTCTCGGTCGAGGAGCGCTCGCGCTGGCTCTCGCTCCTGATCGAGCATGGCTACTGGGCGCGCACGCTTCCGAAGGCGTACGGCGGTCATGGCGCCGAGCCCGATCTCCTCGAGACCGTGATCATGGACGAGGAGTTCAACCGGGCGGGGGTGCACCGGGGCTTCAACGCCCAGGGGCCCTCGATGCTCGTCCCGACCCTGCTCGAGCACGGCAGCGAGGAACAGCGCGAGCGCTGGATCGGGCCGACGATGCGCGCCGAAGTGATCTGGTGCCAAGGTTATTCCGAGCCCGGCTCGGGCAGCGATCTCGCGAGTCTGCAGACGGCGGCCGTCGAGGACGGCGAGGACTTCCTGATCAATGGCCAGAAGATCTGGACCAGCAGCGCGGACATGTCGCAGATGTGCTTCCTGCTCGTGCGCACCGAGCCCGATGCCGCGAAGCACGCGGGCATCTCGTACGTCCTCGTTCCGATGGACACGCCGGGCATCGAGGTCCAGCCGCTCCAGACCATGTCGGGGAGCATCGGCGAGAACAGCTTCAATCAGGTGTGCTTCCGCGACGTGCGGATCCCTCAGGCCAACGTGGTGGGGAAGCGCGGCGAGGGCTGGAAGATCGCGAACACCACGCTCAAGCACGAGCGCAACAGCCTCAACTCGAACTCCGAGGCGACGCTCTTGCGACTCACGCGTCTGATGGAACGCGAAACCGTGAACGGGGTGCCGGCGATGGCGAGCCCGGTCTACCGCGACCGCCTGATGCGTCTTCAGGCGCGCGTGCTTTCGATGAAGCACCACGGCATGCGCATCCTCACCCACAGCCTCAAGAAGGAGTCGCCGGGCGTCGCGGGGCTGGTGACGAAACTCCAGAACTGCCAGCTCAACTTCGACATCGCGTCGCTCGCGATCGACGTGATGGGCGAACTCGGCAGCCTCTACGACCACGCGAAGTACGAACGCGAAAAGGGCTACTGGCACGCCCATTCGATCTTCTCGCTGGGGCTGATCATCGGCGGCGGCACCGCCCAGATCCAGAAGAACATCATCGCCGAACGCGGCCTCGGGCTTCCGCGCGAGCCGAAGCCGGCGCAGGCCTAGGGGGCGGCATGGATTTCGGACTCTCCGACGACCAGCGACTCCTCGACGAAACCATCCGCGGCTTCCTCGCCGACCAGGTGCCGATCACGCGCGTGCGCGAGTTGCGCGAGAAGGACACGGCCTGCGATCGCGAGATCTGGTCGTCCCTTGGCGAGCTCGGGATGACGGGCATCCTCGTCCCCGAGGCCCAGGGCGGCAGCGGTCTGGGGCTGCTCGATGCGGCGCTCGTCGCGCAGGCCCTGGGGTTCGCCGCGACGCCCGCTCCCTTCCTGGCCTCGGCCGTGATGGCGCCGGTGGCCCTGCGCAGTGTCGGTGGCGCTGCGGCCGAGGGCTGGCTCACCGAGATCGCGGCGGCGCGCAGCGTGATGGGCGTCGCGCTCACCGAGCTCTTCTCGGTGCGCGAGGACGCGGGCGTTCAGCTGGAGGGCGGCAAGCTCCGCGGCAAGTCGCTGATGGCGCTCGACGCCGTCGACACGGATCTCGTGCTGGTCGGCATCGATGCCGATCGCTTCGCGGTGGTGGGCGCCGACGCCCCGGGTCTCACGGCGACCCGTCTCGCCACCCTCGACGCCACCCGTTCCACCTCCGAGCTCGTGTTCGAGGGCGTCACGCCCGAGGCGGTCTTCGAGGACGCGGGCGACGCCCTGACGCGGACCTTCGAGGCCGGGCGCATTGCCCTCGCCGCCGACAGTCTGGGCGCGGCCGAGTCGATGCTCGCTCAGGCCGTCGAGTACGCCGGACAGCGCAAGCAGTTCAACCGCGTGATCGGCTCCTTCCAGGCCGTGAAGCACCTGTGCGCCGAGATGATCGGTGAGCTCGAGCCGGCGCGGTCGCTGGTCTGGTACGCCGCCCACAGCTTCGACGCGCTTCCCGACGAAGCGCCGCTGATGGCGTGTCACGCGCTCGCCCACGTGGCCGAGATCGGCCGCGAGATCGCGAGCACCGCCACCCAGGTACACGGCGGCATCGGCTGGACCGACGAGCAGAACCTCCACTTCTGGTTCAAGCGGATCGCCGTGGCGCGCCACCTGCTCGGTGGCCCGGAGCAGCTGCGCGAGCGCGCGGCGGCCCTCCAGGGCCTGGCCTGAACCCATCCCCGTCCCGCGGAGGCCTCCCATGCAGACGAAACTGGCGAAGGATCTCGGCCTCGAGTTCCCAATCTTTGCGTTCACCCATTGTCGCGACGTCGCGGCCGCCGTCTCGAAGGCCGGCGGCATGGGTGTCCTGGGTGTGGCCGGGCACTCGGCGAAGGGCCTGCGCGCCGAGCTCGAGTGGATCGAGAACGAGGTCGGCGACAAGCCCTACGGCGTGGACCTCCTGCTTCCCACCAAGTTCGTCGGGAGCGGGAAGAGCTACAGCAGCGAAGAGCTCGACGCCCAGATCCCCGACACCCACAAGCAGTTCCTCGACGACCTGCTGGCGAAGCACGAGGTCCCGCCCCTGGCCGGGGACGCGAAGCTCGGCGAAGAGTTCGCGGTGGGCTACGAGAAGCAGCGCGATGTGATCGAGCTGCTCTTCGAGCACCGCATCTCGTTGATCGCCAGCGCGCTCGGGCCGCCGCCGACCTGGATGATCGAGAAGGGTCGGGAGAAGGGCGTGCTCGTCGCGGCGTTGGCCGGCACCGTCGACCACGCACGTCGTCACGTCGAAGCCGGCGTCGACATCGTGGTCGCGCAGGGCGGGGAGGCCGGCGGCCACACGGGGGACATCTCGACCATGGTGCTGGTGCCCGAGGTCGTGGATGCCGTGGCGCCGGTACCGGTGCTCGCGGCGGGCGGCATCGGCAACGGCCGCCAGGTGACGGCTTCGCTCGCGTTGGGAGCGCAGGGGGTCTGGACCGGATCGCTCTGGCTCACCACCGAAGAGGCGGAAACCCACCCGGTGGTGAAGGAGAAGTTCCTGCAGGCGACCTCGCGCGACACGGTGCGCAGCCGCTCGCTCACGGGAAAGCCCGCCCGCCAGCTGCGCAGTGCCTGGACCGAGGCCTGGGAGGACCCGGCGAACCCGGATCCGCTCCCCATGCCGCTCCAGCCCCGGCTGGTGCGCGAGGCCCAGGCCCGGATCCAGCGGACGGCGCACAAGTCGCCCGGCGCCGCCGAGCTCTCCAACTACTTCGTCGGGCAGATCGTGGGCTCGATGAACCAGGTGCAGTCGGTTCGCAGCGTCGTGGAAGGCCTGGTCCAGGAGTACGCCGACACGATGGAGCGCCTGGATTCCTGGGCCGAAGGCGAGGAGTGAGAAGGCGCCCGGGGCAGGGCGTGATGCTCAAGAGCCCTTGAGTTTCTAGGGGCCTCCGCTGCACACTGGCGCCAGCAGAATGCTGAAGGGCCCATTCCCGTCGCCGCGCGGCGTCTTTCGAGCGCCTTCGTCGTTCCCGAAGCTCGCCGTAGCGACACTACGGCTTCGTTTCGGCGCCTCGAATGCACCCGAAACTCGCTCGCGAGGTTCGGTCCAGGGCCCTCCAACAACCTGCTAGCGGAGGGATCCTTGGAAAAGCACTACGCCACCCTGTGGGAGGCGATCACCGATCGCATCGGAGATCGCGAGGCGCTCGTCTGCGGAGACGTGCGTCGCACCTGGTCCGAGTACGACGAGCGTTCGGCACGCTTCAGTGCCGCGTTGGCGGATGCCGGCCTGAAGCCCGACTCGAAGGTCGGGCTCTACCTGTACAACTCGCCCGAGTACCTCGAAGCCCAGTACGGCTGCTTCAAGGGACGCCAGGTCCCGATCAACGTCAACTACCGCTATCTCGACGACGAGCTCCTCTACCTGCTCGAGAACTCGGATGCGGAAGCGCTCGTCTACCACTCGAGCCTCGGCGATCGCGTCGCGCGGGTGATGGAGCGGGCGAAGGGCGTGCGCCGCTGGATCGAGGTCGATGACGGCGGTGACTCGGTCCCGGGCAGCGTGGCCTACGAGGATCTCATCGCCGGGAACGATCCCGCCGCGCGCATCAACCGCGCCGAGAGCGACATCTACATGCTCTACACGGGCGGCACCACCGGGATGCCGAAGGGCGTGATGTACGACGTCGGCGGGATGCTGCAGGGGTTCATCGGGATCGGCTTCCCGATCCTGGTGGGACGGCTGCCCGAGGTCGACGAGATCCCGAGCATCGCCGAGGAACTGTGGAAGGAAGGCAACCACCTGGTGTCGATCCCCGCGTGTCCGCTCATGCACGGGACCGGCGTCTGGCTGGGCGCGATGATTCCCCAGATGAGCGGTGCGAAGGTGGTGCTGCTCGAGAGCCGCTCCTTCGACGCCCACGAGCTCTGGCGGGTATCGGCGCAGGAGCAGGTGAGCCAGCTCGTGATCGTGGGCGACGCCTTCGCGAAACCGATGCTGCGCGCCCTCGACGAGGCGAAGGAGCAGGGGAAGCCCCACGACCCGAGCTCGGTGAAGCTGATGGTCTCGTCCGGGGTGATGTGGACGAGCGAGGTGAAGGAGCGCCTGCTCGAGTGGCAGGACTGGCTGCTGGTCGACGCGATGGGCAGCAGCGAAGGCAGCATGGGGACCCAGATCACCTCGCGCGGCAACGTCGGCGAGACCGCGAAGTTCGCGATGAATCCGACCACGAAGGTCTTCACCGAAGACGGCCGCGAGGTCCAGCCCGGCTCGGGCGAGACGGGCATGGTGGCGGCGGGTGGCCTCGTCCCGATCGGCTACTTCAAGGACGAGAAGAAGTCGGCGGCCACCTTCAAGACGATCGACGGGGTCCGCTACTCCTTCCCCGGTGACTGGGCGTCGATCGAAGCCGACGGCACGCTGAAGCTGTTGGGCCGCGGCTCGAACTGCATCAACACCGCGGGCGAGAAGGTCTACCCGGAAGAGGTGGAAGAGGCGGTGAAGCAGCACCCGGACGTGCTCGACTGCCTTGTGGTGGGAGTCGAGGACGAGAAGTTCGGCCAGCGCGTCACCGGGGTCGCGTCTCCGCGGCCGGGTCGGGAGCTCGACGGCGCGTCGCTCCGCGAGTTCACCCGCGAGAAGCTGGCCGCCTACAAGGTGCCGAAGCAGCTCTTCGTGGTGGAGAAGGTCCAGCGCGCGCCGAACGGGAAGGCCGACTACCCGTGGGCCCGCAAGGTGGTCGAGGAGCGGGGCTCCTAGGCGGCGCTACGCGACGGTCAGTCGGTCGCCGACGCGCAGGGTGCCGGGCTTCCCGACGGTCATGTAGTTCCCGAAGATGACGCCCGAACCGAAGCGTTCTTCGGCGGGCTTCCGGCGGTAGTCGCTGAGCACCTTCATCAGGTCGGTCTTCGGGCGGTTGCCGGTCTTCTGGTCGGTCGTGATGATCACGCAGCGCTCGGCCGGGGTGACCTGGAGGAGTTCGGCGTCGCCGTTGCCGATGCGGTCGATGTGATCCTCGGCGTAGGCATCCATGCCGTCGACCACGACGTTGATCCGGAACCGGTCCATCGGCACCGGCTCGTCCAGGCGCGCGTTGAGATCGTCGAGGGAGGCCTGGTTGGCCAGGGACACCGGCGAAGCCGCGAAGAAGCGGTGCTTCGGCTGGGTGTGGAGGCGTTCCATCTGGGGGATCGGGAAGTTGATCTTCCAGGGAGCGCCGGGGGAGACCAGCCGCACGGGTCGCCCGACCGCCTGACCGAGCCAGTCGGCGACGGCGTCGCCCTGGTCGATGGTCTCCATGTCGTCGAGCACCCACTTCGCCTTGCGAAGGTCGCCGTGCTCCCGGATCTCGTGCTCGAAGGCGCCGTGGTCGGGGTGGGAGAAGCGGAGGCGGCCGGCGGCTCGATCCAGGTCGACGCCGAGCGCGGCCACCTGGGGCGTGTCCTTCTGGTCGACGAGCTGCCCGTCTTCCCAGATCACGAACTCGCGGTCGCCGACGATGCCGAGCTCGGTGATGTCGAGCTGGTCGACGGGCACCCCCTGGCACCCCTTCACCGGAAAGACCTGGAGCTCGCGGACCGTCACCTGGGACATGGGGCCTCCGGCGGCGTCGTGGGCGGGCCGCTCAGGCGCGTTGGCTGCTGACCGCGACGACTTCGCCCGTCATGTAGGAAGCATAGTCGCTGGCGAGGAAGACCATCACGTTCGCGATCTCCCAGGGCTCGGCAGCACGCCCGAAGGCCTCGCGGCCCACCAGCTCTTCGAGCAGCCCGTCGGGCGTGACCTTCGACAGGAACTCGTGCATCGCGAGGCTCGGCGAGACGGCGTTGATGCGCACGCCCGAACCCGCGGCCTCCATCGCCGAGCAGCGGGTGAAGGCCATCACGCCCGCCTTCGCCGCGGCGTAGTGGGACTGCCCTTCCTGGGCGCGCCAACCCAGCACCGAGGCGTTGTTCACGATGGCGCCGCTGCCGCGCTCGGTCATGTGGGGGAGCACGGCGCGCGTCATGCGGAAGACCGAGGTCAAGGTGACGTCGAGGACCTGGTGCCACTGCTCGTCGGTCATCTCCGCGACGGGCGCGAAACCGCCGAGGCCGGCGTTGTTGATCAGCACGTCGATCTGACCGAGCTCGCCGATCGCCGTGTCGATCAGGTTCCGCACCTGGGCTTCGTCGGTGACGTTGCAGAGGCAGGTGGCCGGCGCGGTCCCGCCGATCGCAGCGAGCTTCTCGGCCGCTTCGCCGAGTC
This sequence comes from Myxococcota bacterium, assembly GCA_039030075.1. Taxonomy (NCBI): domain Bacteria; kingdom Pseudomonadati; phylum Myxococcota; species Myxococcota bacterium. Next base: position 73,502 of record JBCCEW010000024.1, read on the forward strand.
GCCGCTCGTGCAGGTCGCTGATCAGGACCCGCGCGCCTTCCTCGACGCAGCGCTGAGCCACCGAGAAGCCGATCCCGGTGCCGGCGGCGGCGGTGATGACGACGGTCTTGCCCTCGAGCAGGGCGTGTCCTTTCGGAGGCGTGGGGACGATCGGCATGTCAGGCGGGGCGCGGTTCGCGCGGCATGCCGAGGGCGCGCTCGGAGATGATGTTGCGTTGGATCTGGTTCGAGCCGGCGTAGATCGTCTCGGAGCGGGTGAACAGGAACAGGCGCTGCAAGGCGTTCAGCTCGTAGGGCAGGGCGTCGCCGATCTCGGCTTCCGGCCCGAGCACGTCCATGGCCAGCTTCCCCAGGTTCCGATGCCAGGTGGCCCAGTAGATCTTCGTCACCAGGGCCGCGGCGGGGAGGTCGCTGCCGGCGTCCGACAGGATGCGCAGCGCGTTGTACCGCATGATCTCGAGACCAATCCAGGCGTCGGCGAGGCGCTGGCGGATCTGGGGATCCTCGGCGGCTCCGTTCTGCTTCGCGATCGCGACGATCTCGTCGAGTTCGTTCTGGAACAGGATGTTCTGGCCGAGGGTCGAGGTGCCGCGCTCGAAGGCGAGGGTGCCGTTCGCGACCTTCCAGCCATCCCCCGGTGCACCGACGATGTTCCCCGCGTCGGTCCGCGCGCCGTCGAAGAAGGTTTCGCTGAACTCGGCAGTGCCCGTGATCTGAGGGATCGGGCGGATCTCGACGCCGTCCTGCTTCATCGGCACCAGCAGGTAGGAGAGCCCCTTGTGCTTCGGCACGTCCGGGTCGGTGCGGCAGAGCACGAAGGCCCAGTCGCTCCACTCGGCCCAGGACGTCCAGACCTTCTGGCCGTCGAGGATCCAGGCGTCGCCTTCGAGGCGCGCTCGGGTCTGGACGTTCGCCAGGTCCGAACCCGCGTTCGGCTCCGAGTAGCCCTGGCACCAGAGCTCTTCCCCGCGCTGGATCGGCGGCAGGAAGCGCGCCTTCTGCTCGTCGCTGCCGAAGGCGATCACGGTGGGCGCCAGCAGGTTCTCGCCGATGTGGCCGATCCGTCCGGGCGCCTGGGCCCGGGCGTACTCCTCGTGGAAGATCACCTGGCGTCCGAGAGAGGCGTCCTGGCCGCCGAGGGCCTTCGGCCAGGCGAGGCCGATCCAGCCGGCCTGGCCCAGGTGGCGCTCCCATGCGACGCGCTCGTCGACGTAGGCCGTTTCGTCCCCGGGGCCGCCCCGTCCCCGCAGCTTCGAGAACTCGGGGGTCGCCAGCTCGGATTCGAGCCAATCCGAGATTTCCTTGCGAAACTGCTCGTCTTCCGGATCGAATTGCAGATGCATCCCAGGGCCTCGCGCCGGCGTAAATTCCGATACGCTACGGATCGTAAGCAACCCGCTGGGTTGCTGCCATGAACGACCCGGAGCTGCCATGACCGACCCCGCTCAGGAACGCACGCTGCCCCGCATGGTGGCGGCTGCCGTCGCCCGCTACGGCGATCGGCCCGCCATCGAGGACAGCGACACGCGCTACTCGTTCCGCGAGCTGGGGGCCGCCGCCGAGCGGGTGGGGCGCGCGCTGGTCGCATCGGGTTGCCAGCACGGCGATCGCGTCTCGATCTGGGCCCCGAACGTGGCCGAGTGGGTCGTCGCAGCCATCGGCATCCAGAGCATCGGTGCGGTGCTCGTGCCGCTCAGCACCCGACACAAGGGGGCGGAAGCCGCGTACCAGCTGCAGAAGAGCGGCGCGCGTTGGCTCTTCACCGTCGCAGGATTCCTCGACACCGACTACGTCGGCATGCTCGAAGGCCAGGACCTCCCGGACCTCGAGGGCCTGGTGCTCCTGCGCGGCGAAGATCCGCGCGCAACGTCCTTCGGCGCCTTCCTGGCCCAGGGCGACGCCACCTCGGACGAGGCGTTCCGCGCCCGCGCCGATGCCGTGTCCCCCGACGACATGCTCGACATGCTCTTCACCTCGGGCACGACGGGAAAGCCGAAGGGGGTGATGACCGACCACGGTCAGAACCTCGCCGTCTTCGAGACCTGGTCCGGGCTGATCTCGCTCTGCGACGACGATCGCTACCTGGTGGTCGCGCCTTTCTTCCACACCTTCGGCTACAAGGCCGGCTGGCTGTCTTCGGTGATGCGCGGTGCGACGATCGTTCCGCAGGCCGTCTTCGACGCCGAGGACGTGTTGCAGCGCATCGAGCGCGAGCGGATCACCGTGATGCCCGGCGCGCCGACCATCTACCAGTCGCTTCTCTCGGTTCCTGACTGGCAGCGCTTCGACCTCTCGAGCCTGCGCGCGGCGACGACCGGTGCGGCCGCGATCCCGGTCGCGCTGATCCGCCAGATGAAGGAAGAGCTGGGCTTCGACCTCGTGCTGACGGCCTACGGGCTCACCGAGTCGTGTGGGACCGTGAGCATGTGCGAGCCCGACGACGACCCGGAGACGATCGCGAACACCTCGGGGAAGCCGATTCCGGGTGTCGAGGTGCGCTGCGTCGACCCGGACGGCAAGGACGTGAAGCCGGGAGAGCCCGGTGAGATCTGGGTGCGCGGCTTCAACGTGATGCGTGGCTACTTCGATGCGGCCGAGCAGACCAAGGAGACGATCACCGCCGATGGCTGGCTGCGCACCGGCGACATCGGCGTGATGGACGCGCGGGGCTACCTCCAGATCACCGATCGCCTGAAGGACATGTTCATCATGGGCGGGTTCAACTGCTACCCGGCCGAGATCGAGAACCTGATGTTCTCCCACGACGCGATCGCCCAGGTGGCCGTGATCGGGGTGCCCGACGAACGCATGGGCGAAGTGGGCATGGCCTTCGTGGTGCCGGCGCCGGGCCACACGCCCGACGCCGACGGGTTGATCGCCTGGTGTCGCGAGCAGATGGCCAACTACAAGGTCCCCCGTCGCGTCGAGATCGTGGACGCCCTGCCGATCAACGCCGGCGGCAAGGTCGACAAGGTCGCCCTGCGCGCACGCGCTGCGGCGTGAGCCCTCCCGCCGCCGACGCACTGCTCACCGAAACCCTCGCGGGCTCCCGCGAGGCGGGGCTCTGGGCGCTGATCGAGGCGCGGGCCGCGGTGTCGCCCGACGCGGTCTTCCTGGTCGGTGAGGGAAACTTGCATCTCACCTTCGCGGGCTACCGCGATCGCGCCGAGCGCGTGGCGGCTGCGCTGGCGTCCCGTGGCGTCGGGTCCGGGACCCCTGTGTCCTGGATGCTCCCTACGAGTGTCGAGGCGATCGTGCTGTGCGGCGCACTCGCGCGGCTCGGAGTGATCCAGAATCCGGTCCTGCCGATCTATCGCGAGCGAGAGACGCGCTTCGTGCTCGGTCAGACCGGGGCACGGGCGCTGTTCGTACCGCCCAAGTTTCGCGGCTTCGACTACGGGTCGATGGCGCGCACGCTCGCCGCCGAGTCGCCACACCTCGATGTCTACGAGATCGGCGAGCTGCCCGAAGCCGATCCTGCCGAGCTGCCGCCGCCGCCCGCTGACACGGAAGCCCGCACGACGCGCTGGGTCTTCTACACGTCGGGCACCACGGCCGATCCGAAGGGCGCGCGCCACACCGACGCGGCGCTGATCGCGACCCACGCGGGCATGGCCCGTGCGCTCGATCTCCGCGCCGACTCGCGGGTGGCGCTCGTGTTTCCCGTGACCCACGTCGGTGGGGTGGGCTGGTTGATCGCGAGCTTTCTCTCCGGCTGTACCCACATCGTGGTGCCCGCCTTCGTGCCCGACGCGACGATCCCGCTGCTCGCCCGCCACGGCGTGACCCACGCGGGTGCGGGCACGGCGTTCCACCAGGCCTACCTGGCCGCCCAGCGTGCCCAGCCCGACACGCCCGTGTTTCCCGAGGTCGTGGCGTTTCCCGGCGGTGGAGCACCCAAGCCGCCCGAACTCCACTTCGACATCCAGCGCGAGTTGGGGGGGGTGGGGATCGTGTCCGGCTACGGGCTGACCGAGTGTCCGATCGTCGCCATGGGGCGCGTTTCGGATCCGCCCGAACAGCTCGCCCACAGCGAGGGGCGTCGGAACCCCGCCACCGCCGAGATCCGGATCGTCGGCGCCGCCGAAGCCGAGTGCGCGCCCGGGGAAGAAGGGGAGATCCGCGTCCGGGGGCCCCAGCTCTTCAAGGGGTACCTCGACGCCGATCTGGACGCCGCGGCGTTCGACGCCCAGGGCTTCCTCCGCACGGGCGATCTGGGCAGCCTCGATGCCCAGGGCTACTTGCGCGTCACCGGGCGGCTCAAGGACGTGATCATCCGCAAAGGCGAGAACATCAGCGCGAAGGAGGTCGAGGACCTCCTCTACCAGCACCCCCAGGTAGAGGACGTCGCGGTGATCGGGCTGCCCGACCCGGCGCTCGGCGAGCGTTGTTGCGCGGTGGTTGCGTGTTCCGGCGAAGTCCTGGGCTTCGATGCGATGGTGCGCTTCCTGAAGGACGCGGGCTTGATGATGCAAAAGATCCCGGAGCAGCTCGAAATCGTGGATCGCGTCCCCCGCAACCCGGCCGGCAAGCTCGAAAAGCAGGCGCTGCGCGAACGCTTCGGGAGTACCGGCGCGGGCTGACCGGTGACGGTCCTCACACAGCGAACCCGCGAGCGCGTCCGTTACGGGGATCGGACGGGGCCGTGGGGGACTCTTGGATGGGGACCATTCGTGTCGTCGAACACCGACCGCAGCAGCGGAGGAGCTTTCGCTGGCGGGCGCCGGGGGCGCCTTCGAAGCTTGCGCTGGGTGTCCTCGGACTGACGCTCGGCTTTGGGGCGTTGGCGGTCGGCAACAGCATGGCGGCCTACCGCGATCTCTTCGGAGCCACCCTGGCCCTGGCGCCGGAGGGGCTTGCGCATGAGATCGTGGGCCAGACCCGGCTGTATCTGAACGTGACGGCGGCGATCTGCTCGGGCTGGGCGATCGCCGTAGCGGCGCTCTGTGCCGCCTACGTGCACCGGCTCATGGGACCGACCGTGGCGCTCGAGCGCCACGTGCGCGCGCTGTCCGCGGGGGACTACAGCGCGCGGGTGTCCCTGCGCCGGGGGGCGCATGCGTACACCGATCTCGCTCGCGGGTTGAATGCGCTCGCGGAGCGACTCGAGCGGACGCAGCGCTGATGGCGTCGCGCCGGCCTGGGGGGGCCGGCGCGGGGCCTGCGCCTCGAGTGCTTGCGCGGTTGCGCTGCTTCGATGTAGCGCGGCGCGAATCGATGCTTCGGCGAAACCCTTGGTCGCGGCGCGCGCCACTCGCGTAGCATGATCCGGTCTTCGCTTGGGGGGTGTGCAGATATTGGCTCACGACCCCGACCGAACTTGGAGGGGTCATGCTGCCGTTGCGTTTCGTGTGGATGGTGTTCGTTGTGTCTGTCGCGAGTGGTCCCGCGCTCGCCCAACTCCAGGTGGTCGGAAGCGTCACCGCCATCCCGACCGGGTTGGTCGACGTCGATCCGGACAGCGGCGCCGGCACGCTCGTGTCCGAGCTGCAGGTGTTCTCCGGGATCCTGGACGCCGACGACTCGGGCGACGGAGACCTGTTGGTGCTCTACGCGGGAAGCCCCGGCTTCTTCGAACCGGCGGTGGTGCGCGTCGATCCCGTGACGGGCAGCCAGACCCTGGTTGCGCGGGGGACGGGCACATCGGTGCCTCCGGGGCTGCTGGATCAAGCGTCGGCCATCGCGCGTGGGGACGGGGGGCAGATCGTCGTCCTCGGCGAGAGCACCGCGCCCACCCTGACCGAGATCGGTTTGGCCGGCACTCAGACGGCCCGTCCGATCTCGCCCAGCATCGGCGATCCGGTCGACCTCGTCGTCGAGCCTTCGGGAGACGTGCTGCTCTACGACGTCGCGCCCGCATTCGGGGGCGGTCCCGGCGTGTTTCGGGTCGACCAGACAACGGGCGTGGCGACCAGCATCGCGAGCGGCGGCTTCCTCAGCCTGGCGGGCCCGCCGCCCCAGCAGGCAAGGCTGGCGCTCCTCGGTACGCGCCTGTTCGTACTCGCGAACGGGGTGCTCGTCGAGGTGGACATCACGACCGGTGCCCAGACCTTGGTGTCGATCTTCGTGTCGGGAACCGAGATCGACGTCGACGCGCTGGGCAACCCGATCGTGTTCGAAGGGACGGACCCGACGGCCGGCACCACGACGACCGGCGTCTATCGGATCGACCCCGCCACGGCCACCCAGACCCCGCTTGCGAGCGGCGGGCTGCTGGACAGTGAGGCGGTCGCGGTGGTGGTGCTGGGTTCCAGCATCTACACCGCTTCGACCGCCCCCAACCCGCCGTTTACGTTCAGCGCGGCCCTCGTCGAGATCTTCCCGAGCACCGGCGCCCAGCGACCCGTCGATGAGGTGCCGGGTGTGGGTTTCTTCCGGATCACCGTGGGGGCACTCGGCGAGGTCTTCGGCGCGAACGCCTTCGGCGGGTTCGGGAGCATCGATCCCGCGACAGGGGCGATCCGTGCGGTGTCTCCCTCGGGTTTCCTGTTCAGCAAGAGCGACATCGCCATCGACCCCACGACCGACGACCTGCTCGCGCTCGGGGCCTTCAACGGGGCCGGCGACGGGATCGTGCGGATCGACACGGTGACGGGCTCCCAGCTTCCCGTGGCGGTCGGCGGCTTGATCCAGCTCCCCGTCGTCGGCGGCGGCATGGCCGTCGACGATGCGGGCGGGGTCTATCTGTTGAGCGTCGTCGGCGCGGGACCCGCGAGCGTGATCCGCGTCGATCTCGACACCGGCGCCCAGACGCTCCTGCCCAGCGGGCCGCTGTTGTCGAACCCGGTCGATCTCGCGATCGGACCGGATGGCGACCTGTTCATCTACGACACCCAGGCGAACCTCTCGTTCGCCGGCATCGTCCGGAAGGATCCCATCACCGGCGCAGAGAGCCTGGTCCCGACGACCTCGGGCAGCCTCCCGGGCTTCGGGCGGATCACCGCTGCGAGCGAGGATGTGTTCGTTGGAATCTCGGGGCCCGGCGGGGGGATGGACCTCGTCTACGCCGTGGACGTCATGACCGGAGCGCTCACCCCGCTGTCGGGAAGCGGTCTCCTGGGTGATGGGATCATCGACCTCGAAGCCCCGATGTCGCTGCCGGAGCCGGGGGCGCTCGTCCTGCAGGCGACGGGCGTCGTGCTGGTGCTCTGGCTCGCGCGCACGCGACGGGGGCGCCAGCTTCGCTGAGCGCCCTCGCTGGTCGATAGGTAGACCGGCGCCCACGCACCCCGGGGCCGAGCGAGATCAGTGCGGCGCTGCGGTGTCGTGCCGTGGCCGGAGTGGCAACACCAGTTCGAGTGCAGTGCCGACACCGGGCTCTGAGGCGATGCGCACGGCGCCCGCGTGCATGTGCAGGATGCCCAGCAGCGTCGACAGGCCGAGGCCTCGACCGGGGAACTTCGTGGAGTAGAACGGGTCGAAGATGCGCGGGAGGTCGGCCGCCGCCACACCGCAACCCTCGTCCGCGACCTCGAGGAAGACGTACTCGCCGGCGTCGCGGCCCTCTCCCATTACGAATCGGCAGAGCGCGTCTGGGGTCAGGTGCCGGCGGCCGCCGGTGAGCGTGACCGAGCCGTCCCTTCCACTCAGGGCTTCCGCACTGTTCTGGAGGAGTCCCGAGAGCGCTTGCTGGAGCAGACTCGCGTCTCCGAGGATGGGCGCGGGCGTCTCGGGCAGGACGATCTCGATCGGCGCACCGGCGAACCCCGCCGCCGTCTTGTGCACCAGCTCGAAGAAGTCGAGGGGCTCGTCGCGGCGCACCGAGTTTCCGGAGAACTGCAGCAGCTGCCCGGTGAGCTGGGTGGCGCGCTCCGCTTCGCGATCGATGTCGAGGGTGAGATCCCGTACGACCCGGTCTTCCGTGGCGGTTCGGATCGTGGCTGACGTCATCAGGAGGGTGGTCAGGATGTTGTTGAACTGATGCACGATCCCGCCCGCCATCGTGCCGAGCCGCTCGAGTTCGTTCGTGAGGTGGCGCCGCTCGATCTCGGCCACCTGCGCTTCCAGCTGCCGGGCGTAGGCACGGGACGAGCGCGCTTCCTCCTCGGACCGTCGCCTCGAGGATTCGTAGGCCCAGGTGACCCCGAAGGTCGCCATCACGAGGAGCAGCGCGCCGAGGAAGCGGGTCGACTCGCCCGGGTAGGCGGGAAGCGGGTAGGGAAATGGAAGGCCCGCGATCGACCAGCACGCCGTCGCGAACAGGTAGGCGCAGGTGAACGCGGTCCAGAGCGTCGCCGCGCGTCGGCTCGTCAGCAGCAGGGCGACCAGCGGCATCAGCGATGCGCCGAAGAGGAGCGCGAAGAGCTGCCCCCCGGTGGCCATCGTGACCGCTGCCAGGGTGGGAAAGGAGATGCCGACGAAGGCGTTCGCGAGGTGATCGAGGGAGCGGCCGCGCTTCAGCGGGACGAGCAGAGCGGCGACCCCGGCTGCGTTCAGGGCCGCGAGCGCAGCGAGCCCAGGCTGCTGGGCCCAGACGAATACGGCCCCGGCGCCGAGGTAGGCAGCGGTGCCGACGAAGATCGAGCCAGCGAGGTGGCGGGCACGTCTTCGGACTTCGCGCGGACCGGAGAGGTACGTCGACGCCAGCCACCGGTCGAGTTTCGAGTGGTGGACGTCCCACGCCTGCGCTTGTCGGACCCGCATCGGAATCTCGCTGACCTCGAATCGGCGGGAGCCGGAAGACCTCTATCGGAAGATGCCCAGGTCTTGAATACGTGTTTCTACCTAGGCGCGGCGAGCGGGGCCTGATGTCCTCTGGGCTCAGCCGTGGCGGATGCCGCCGAGCGCCAGGGAGACCAGCTGGGGCACGACCTTCTCGCTGATCCCCGGCCGGGTGAACAGGGTGCGCACGGTGAACGGCCCGAGGATCAGGTCGGCCGCCAGCTCGAGGTCGGTCTCGGCCGGGATCTCGCCGCGGTCGATCGCGCGCTGGAGCACGCGCAGCAGGGGCTGACGTCGGCCACGAACGACCGGGGCGAAGCGTTCCATCAGCTCCGGATTGTGGGAGAGCTCACCGGCGAGGCTCGGGGTGATCGCCCCGAGCGGGGTCGAGCTGTAGATCTTCAGGTAGCTGCGGAGCATCTGCTCGAGGTCGGACACCAGGTTTCCGGTGTCCGCGTCCTCCAGGCCGGGCAGCTGCCCGAAGGCCTCGATGACCAGCGGCAGCTTCGACGACCAGCGCCGGTAGATGGTTGCCTTGCCCACACCGGCGCGACCCGCGATGCCCTCGACGGTCAGGCCCGAATAGCCGTGCTCGGCGAGCAGCGCGAGCGTGGCGTCCAGGATCGCCTGGTGGGCTTCCTCGCTGCGCGGGCGACCAGCAGCGCTGGCGGCGGGGTTCTCTGCGGCCACACGGGACCTCGGTGCGGGGCGGTCGGTCGGTCCACCGCCCGGGGAGCGGAATTCCGATACTGTAC
>JBCCEW010000025.1 GCA_039030075.1 Myxococcota bacterium
GCCGTCAACCAGCCCGCAGACGGGAAGAACGGATTCGGGCTTGGCTGTCGACACGGGCATCCTGGAGCTCCCTCTGGTCGCCTCTAGTGGCCATGCGGCGACCTAGCTCAATCGCTGCGGGTCGCGCCTGGTACGCGGCTGACCGTTCGAGATTCCTGGGCACGGACCAGGGCTCGATCGTCGCAGAGCTAGCCAGCTCAGCCGCTTCGCAGGGCTGGCACGTGGAGAGTCAGCAACACCAAGAGTGGAGCGCCAGCGTCGGCATTCTGCAGAGTGAGATCCGTCAAGATATACCTGACGAGATTGAGATTCTCCGGGATGCGCTCGAGGAATCCGGGCTTGCCGCCTACTCCGATGTGATTCTCGAGTACGACTTCAGGCGCCGGGGTCTTCGAATCGATTGCGTCCTCCTGGCCCCCGGCATGATCGCGGTCTTGGAGTTCAAGCGATCAAAACTCTCTGCGGCGGACGCGGATCAGGTGACGAACTACTGCGTGAACCTCGTAGAGTTCCATCAGGAGACGCGAAGAACCTGCGACGAAGAGTGCGCCATCGTCGTTCCGGTTCTTGTGCAGACCAATGGAGAGTTTGAGTATCGGGGTCCCATCCGCGGCGAGTTTCTTTCGGAGCCATGGGCGCCCGTATTGCGAGAGCCGATTCGATGCGGGGGCGCAGACCTTGGAAAGGCTCTTCGTGATGTTCTCGGGTTGAGGAAGGGGGCGACGGCGCTAAGCCGTGAAGCCTGGCTGTCGTCGCGGTTCTCTCCATCGTCGTCGATTCTCGACGCGGCGATCTCCCTCTTTGGGGATCACGACGTCAGCGCGATCCATGAGCACGCCGGCTCAATCGAGCAGATCGAGTCCACCATCGTCGACGTGGCGGTTCAGATCGAACAGGCTCGGGCGGGAAAGCGGAACACGGTCGTCTTCGTGTCGGGCGCCCCGGGTGCCGGGAAAACGCTGGTCGGACTGCGGCTCGCGTTCGACGAGCGGTTCCGCGATGACGCAGTCTTCGTGACGGGAAACGCGCCCCTTGTCGACGTTCTCACAGAGGCGCTTAGGAGGTCCTACAAGAGGAGTGCTTCGCGCACCGTAGGCTCGATCTCTGGATACCCGCGTGAGAACGCACGCCTGGTGATCGAGAACGCCGTGTTCAAGATCGTCAAGGCTCACAACTTTCTTGGCGAGCGAGGAAAGGAAACTGCCTCGTCTGATGGCAGCATCGTGATCTTCGATGAGGCTCAGCGCACCTACGAGAAAGGGCGAGTAGTTGTCGGTCACCCCCTTGAGGATCACGAGGCGGATCTGATCCTGCACTCGTTGGAGCAGTCCTACGATGAAGGCGCCGTCGTTGTCGCCCTGCTCGGGCACAACCAAGCGATAAATCGTGGCGAGCGGGGTGCGATCGCGTGGCTGGAGGCTGCGGAGCGGCGTGGCTGGAACTACGCGATCTCGGACCCATCCCTGGAGCTAGGGGAGTTCGACGATCTGGCGCATTGGCGAGATCACCCGCTGCGAACGGTGCTCGATGCAGGTCACCTGCCCCATTCCCTTCGCTTCTATCGCAACCGCTTCGTGGAGGAGTGGGTTCACTGCGTGATGGAGGATGACCAGATCGGCGCGCGCGTGCTGAGTGAGAGACTGGCAACTGAGGGACACCAGATCTGGATCACGCGAGATTTGCATGTGGCGCGAAGCTGGGCTCGCAATCACCGCGTGGGTGATGAGCGCGTCGGGCTAATCGCCTCTGGCCAAGCAAGGCGTCTCGCCGCAGAAGGGCTGTTCGTCGATCAGAAACCATCCATTGCTCAGTGGATGCTGGCTCCGAGTGGCGATATTCGATCGTCGAATATGCTGGAGACTGTGCAGAACCAGTTTCAGATCCAGGGCCTCGAGCTGGACTATACGGTCGTGTGCTGGGATGCCGATCTGCGGCGGGGCAAGGCGGGCTGGGAGGCTTGGAGGATCAGGGGAGGTGGCTGGCAGAAAAACAAGGCACTGGACGTAGCGAAGAACAGCTATCGAGTCCTTCTCACGCGGGCTCGGAAGGGAATGGTCGTGTTCGTACCCGAAGGGGATAGGAGCGGGCACGACGGCACCCGCCATCCGCGCTTCTACGATGGGATCGCGATGCACCTCCTGGCCTGTGGCGTCCGCAAGTTGCCGAGCGAGGATCAAGAAAACGAACAGTGACGACGTAGCGGCTCGCCTGGCTAGAGTTTCCCTGGTTTCGCACGGCAGGAGAGTGACGCGCGGAGCGATCCCGATTCCTGGTAGGGTGGTCGCTGCCCACGCTCTATGGAGAGGGGGATCGCCCACCATCGCCGTGCGGGTTGGCGGGACGATCTCCGAAGGCTGAGAGGCAGAGGAGGTTTCATGATCCCCGTGCGCGACTTCCGACAACACCTCGGGAGCCGACGAATGGCCTCCGCGTGGCTCTTCGCGGCGGCGCTCGCGGTCGCGCTGCTGCCTCGACCCTCTGCGGCCGCGATGTTCATCACCATCGCCCCGGTGGGGAACGATGTGGTGGCGTCGACGCTCGGCGGCACGCTGAACACGTCGGGTCTGTCCTTCTCGGGGAACGAGCCTGCCAGCGGCCCCACGCTGTGGCCCGTGTTCGCGGAGATCGTGTTGGGCGCACCCGCCGGCTTCGACCGCTACGTGGCCATCACCGGGCCGTCCTCGTGGGGGCCGCCCACCAGCCCGTCGAACGCTGCGTCGAGCCTCGGGCCGCTGGTCGGCGTGAGCAGTGGTCAGTTCCTGGTCGTCCCCACCGGTTACGTGTCCGGTGCGCCCCTGGGCCCGGCCTCCGCGACATTCGCCAACGCCACCATCGCCTCGCTCGAGCTGACGCCGGGCGCCTACGTCTACAGCTGGGGCAGCGGCGGCAACGCGGACTCGCTCACGGTGACCATCGTGCCGGAGCCCGCGACCGGTGCGCTGCTCACGCTCGGCGTCGTCGTGTTGGCCGCGCGTCGCCGCACGCAGTTGGGGAACGCCTAGGCGCGGGCTGCTTCGTCCCCGTGCCAGAAGGCATGGGTCCCGGAACAGATGCGCTCCGGCAGTGAGACCCGCGCGAGCGGTCCGCCGGTCGGGTGGTCCGCATCGAAGATCCAGCACTCGGAACGGTCCCGGTTCATATCCATCGTGTAGGTGAGAACGTACCCGTCGGTCTCTCCCGTCGCGCCATCGCGCGGAGCCACGACGGACTCGCTCGCGAAGACTCCTTCGGGCAACCGGACCACGTCTTCGCGACCGGTCTCGAGGTCCTGTCGAACGAAGCCCTCGAAACCGAACCAACCCGCACAGGGCAGGGCGTTGAAGGAGTAGCGGTAGCGGCGGCCGCCGTAGCGGCCGTTGATCATCCCGAACTCCATGATCCGGTCCGAGAGCCGTTCTTCCTTGCAATCGCCCGTACGCAGATTGAACCGCCAGCGGTGCGCTCTGGCCTTCATCTCGTGGAGGTCGAGGAACCGGAAGAGGTTGAAGTTCACCCCCTTCTCGGGGATCGGTTCGGGCGCGGGGTTCTCCTGGAAGAACCCGTCGAGAATGATCTCGTCCCCCTCTTCGTACGCGTTCATCCAGTGCAGGACGTAGGTGGGCGCTGCTTCGAACCAGCGGACCTCATGGCCCTCACCGCGTCGCGGCAGGATGCCGAACCGCGTCGGAAGCTCGGGGAAATAGCGCGTGGCGTGAACGCCCTTCTCCAGGGCGGCCGGGTCCCAGAACATCGGGCAGTCGTTCACGATCGCGTAGTTCTCGGTGAACGCCATGTCATGGGGAAGGCGCGGGCCCGGGAGCTCGATGCCCGTGTAGTGCGCCAGCTTTCCCGAGGCGTCGACGACGCCGTAGTGCATGTAGGGCGCCTGCTTCCCGTAGTTGAAGAAGAGCATCTCGCCCGTGTTCTCGTCGATCTTCGGATGCGCCGAGATCCCCTCGGCCGGGAACTGGCCGTCGAAGTCTTCCTTGCCGAGCGGTTCGAGGGTGCGCGGATCGGTGCGGTAGAGGTCGCCGCACTGCCAGAAGCTCGAGAGCGCCACGCCGTTGTGGACCACCACATCGGTGCTCGACGTATCCTTCATCAGCTCCCGGGCGCCCCAGCCATGCTCGCGCTTGGCGGCGGTGGGCGGTTCGGCCACGCCGGCCCACAGCGCCTCGCCGGCTTCGCGCTCTTCCCGCAGGCCGTCCGTCGGAACGAAGCGGTTCCGGTAGGTCGCCTCGCCGTCCGCGAACGACATGGCGTGCAGCATCCCGTCGCCGTCGAAGGGGTGGTAGCGCTTGATCGGCAGGAAGACCGGGTTCTCGGTGTTCCGCAGGTAGGTGCCGGACAGATCGCGAGGAATCTCGCCTTCGACATCGAGATCCCAGGCGTCGTATTCCGTGGTCTGGGGGCGCCAGGCACCGGTTCGATAGGGATGGTCGTCGTCGGCCGGGAGGTGGTTCTCGTGGCGAGCGTGGATCTGGGTCTTCACAAAGGTTCTCCGATGCGGGGTGGCGGGGCCGCGAACGCTACGGTCGCTCGACGATGAAGCTCACGGTGGTCGCCGTGCTGCCGCCGATGTTCAGCGTAGCCGCACGGCGCGCGCCGCCGACCTGATACTCGCCCGCGCGCTCTGCCACCTGCGCCGACGCATCCAGCAGCATGCGCACGCCGGTCGCTCCGACCGGGTGTCCCCCTCCGATCAGGCCGCCGCTCGCGTTGACGGGGATGCGGCCGTTGCGTTCGAGCTCGCCCGCCTCGATCGCGCGGTAGCTCTCGCCGGGCGGCGTGATTCCGAAGTGGTCGATGGCCATGTACTCGGAAGGCGTCATGCAATCGTGGGTCTCGATCGCGTCGAGCGCGGACACGCCCTCGATGCCGGCGCGCTGCCACGCATCGGTGATCGCCCGGCGCACGTGGGGCATCACGAACTTGCCCTCGTCGGGACGCTGCAACTTCTGATCGAGCGAGAGGCCGACCGTCGTGTGACCCCAGCCCGCGATGTGCGCGCGGGGCTGGCGCCCGTTCTTGCGCGCCAGCCAGCGGTCCGAGACCAGCACCACCCCCGCGCCACCGTCCGTGATCTGGCAGACGTCGTTGCGGCGGAGGCGGCCGGCGACGACCGGGTTCGCCTCGTCGTCGGCCTGGAAGGACGCGTCGCTCAGCTTCCAGTCGCGCGTCTGTGCGTTCGGGTTGTCCTTCGCATTGCGTAGATTGAGTTCACCGACCGCCCGCAGGTGCGCTTCGTCGAGTCCGAAGCGGTCCGCGTAGGTCTGCGCGACGCGGTCGAAGACGCCCGGCCACACGACGGCGCGGGGCGGCGTCTCGTGTCCCACCCAGGCGGCCGCCGCCTGGACCTCGGCAGCCTCCTGGCCCGGGAGCGTCTTCTCGAGCTCGACCCCCAATACCAGGGCGCAGTCGTATCGACCGGCTTCGAGCTCCGCCATCGCCGCCAACGCCGCGATCGAGCTAGACGCGCATGCCGCCTCGTGTCGCATCGCAGGGACGCCCCACAGCTCGGGCACGACGCTCGCGGGCATCGCGCCGAGGTGTCCCTGCCCGGTGTAGAGCTGGCCGAACGCGTTGCCGACGTGAATGGTGTCGATCTCACTCGCGTCGACGTCCGCATCGGCGAGCGTTCCTTCGATCGTCTCCTTGACGAGAGCTCCGATGTCGAGCCTCTCGCGCCGCCAGTTCCGCGCGAAGTCCGTCTGGTGTCCGCCCATGATGGCTGTCTTCATGACTTGCTCCTGTGTTGCGACGGTCGCGCCGTCGCTGCCGACGGGACCGCCAGGCTCAATCGAGTCGGGCTACTTCGATTCGGTTTCCGGCGCCAGCATCGCCTGCACCGAGCGAGCCAGCTCCACATGAAACGCGTCGCCGCGGGTCATCCGCAGGACGAGGGGATGGTTCCAACCCTCTGAAACCAACATCAGGACCTCGGCCAGGGCCTGGGGATCTCCATCCCGCGCGATCCCTGCGCGCTGAGCGAGGCGCACGAAGCGCACGTAGTGCACCAGGGCTTCGGCTTCGCGTGTCCGGTAGACGGTCCGGAACTCGGGCGAGCCCGGCATCTGACTCCGCGCCGCCGCGAAGACCACCGAGTTGTCGTGGAAGAACTCGGCGCTCTGCCAGGTCCAGTCCGCGAGGAAGTCGGCAAGCCCCATCTCTAGAGCGCGAGCGACGTCCAGCGTGCGGCCGACGAACGAGACCAGATCGACCATGACCGCGTCGAAGGCCGCGAGGATCGCGTCACTCTTCGACGGGAAGTGGTTGTAGAAGGTCGCCGGCGAGCTCTCGGTCCGCTCGGCGACGGACTGGGCGGAGAAGCTGCCCTCGGATTGGATCTCTGCGCGGACCGCATCGACCAGGCGCAGGCGGGTCCGCTCGGCCTTCCCGATGCGGGTGAGCCCATTCTCAGCAGGGTCGATCGCGGCCAAAACTGGTGTCGCACTCCAGAAACGGGAACCAAATTTGTACCAAGATTGGACCTCGCGTGGCAACCCCCGTGGCGCCCCGGGCCCCGCCGATCGCGCCTTTCGGGGTTCCCCGCCGAGGCCGGGGCCGTCCCGGTACCCTGTCCGGCCATCGCGCCACACGCGATTCCGAGGGAGACGCATGAGCCACCTACTGGTGAAGAACGGCGTGCTGATCGACGGCACGGGCAGCCCCGGACGTCGCGCCGACGTCCGCATCCGCAACGGGATCGTCGCCGAGGTCGGCCCCGACCTGGCGCCCGATGGAGAAGAGGTGTTCGACGCGGCGGGCGCCACCGTCTGCCCTGGGTTCATCGATTCCCACACGCATCTCGACCCTTCGATGTTCTGGGATCCCGGCTGCGATCCGATGCCGCAGCACGGCGTCACGACGGCGCTGATCGGGAACTGCTCGCTCTCCCTTGCGCCGGTCAAGCCCGAGCACCTCGACGAGGTGATGGACGTCTTCTGTTACATCGAAGACATGCCCATCGAGGACTTCCGTCAGGGAATCCCGTGGAACTGGGAGACCTGGCGCGAGTACCGGGACTCGATGAACGCGAACGGCGCGGCGGTGAACATGGCGTCGCTGATCGGCCACTCGATGCTGCGCATCTACGTGATGGGGGCCGACGCCTGGAAACGCGCCGCCACCGACGCGGAGGTCGATTCCATGTGCGCGGAGTTGTCGGAAGCCCTGGAGGCCGGCTGCTTCGGGATCTCGACCTCGTTCTTCGACGTGGACCGCGCCGGGCGGTTCGTGCCCACGCGGTTCGCCGAGCAGAAGGAGTTCGACGCGCTCGCAGCGACCATGGGCCAGGCCGGGCACGGGCTCGTCGAGTTCATCCCGAACTTCACCGGCGAGACGCCGCTCGAGGAGATGAAGCAGATCGCCGACGCCACCGCGCCCCACGACGGCGTGACGGCCGTTTGGAACGGGCTCCTTCATACGGAACTGGCGCCCGAGCGCAGCGACGAGCTGATCGCCTATTCGCAGGGTCTGCGCGACGCCGGCGCCGACATCTGGCCGATCGCTTCGCCGCGCACCGTGGACTTCAACGTCAACTGGGAGCAGACCATGGTCTTCATGATGCTCCCGGAAGGTTGGAACCAGATCATGCTCGTCCAGGGCGACGAGCGGGCCGCGAAGCTCCGGGATCCCGAGTGGCGGAAGGTCGCGCGTGAAGAGTGGGACCGCGTCGACAAGTCGCTCTTCCCGAATACCCGGCCCGAGTACGCGCGGTTCACGTCGGTGACGAAGCCCGAGAACGAGCGCTGGCTCGCGAAGAGCCTGCAAGACCTCGTCGACGAACGAGGCGGTCACCCGAGCGACGTCTTCGCTGACTGGATCCTCGAGAACGATCTCGAGCCGGGTGTCGTGGCTGCCGGCGTGTCCAACAGCGACGTCGAGGGCGTGGCGAAGATGCTCGTGGACGATCGCGTCATCGTCTCGGCCAGCGATGCGGGGGCGCACGTCCAGATGATGTGCGCCGCGGGCGATACGACGCTGCTCCTCACCCGACACGTCCGCGAACGCGGCGACTTCACCCTCGAAAAGGCGATCTACGAGTTGACCGGCGCGCAATCCGAGCGGCTGGGCTTCAAGGATCGCGGCATCCTCGCGCCGGGCTACGCGGGCGATCTCACCGTCTTCGATCTCGCCGAGCTGGCCTGGGAGCCGGACACTTTCGTTTCCGATCTCCCGAGCGGTGGCGCGCGCCTGCGTCGGCCGCCGGGCGGCTACCGGCTGACGGCGGTCGGCGGCGTCATCACCCCGCGCGACGGCGTCTTGACTGGCGCGAACCCGGGCCGCGTGATCGACGGCGGCGCGCAGCGGCCCGCCGGACACTGAGACCCACGAACGCGGCCCCCTGCGGCGGGTGCGATGCTGGCCGGGGCGCGCGTCAGGCCCTCTTGGGTTCCTGAGCCCTGGCCTGGCTTCGCCTGGCCTACGACGCCGCATCCAGGTCCGGCGCCCACGCCGAACCGTTGATGTGGCTGCCGCCGTCGACGAAGAGCGTGTTCCCGGTGAGGTAGCGACTGCCCTCACTCGCGAGAAAGAGCGCCACGGGCGCGATGTCTTCGTAGCAGTCGCCGATCCGGCCCATCGGATTCGCGGCATCCGCAGCGGCGATGAGCTCCGGGTGCGCCGCCATCGTCGATGCGAACGAGGCGGACTTCGCGGCCGGACAGATGATGTTCGCCGTGATTCCCGTGTTCGCCCACTCGCGGGCGGCGGTGCGCGTCGCGGAGCGCAGCGCTTCCTTGCTCGCGTTGTACTCGACCGTCCCCATGTGCGCATTCACGCCGTTGAGCGAGCAGATGCTGATGATCCGGCCGTATCCGGCGGCCTTCATGATCGGGTGCGCCGCCAGCATCGCCCAGAAGGGGCCGAGGAAGCCCATGTTCACGCCGTGCTGCATCAGCTCGACCGGCTTCGATTCGACGCGGCCCAGCTTCCCGCCGCCCCACGCGTTGTTCACGAGGATGTCGAGGCGTCCCCAGCGGTCGACCGCGTGGGACACCATCGCCTCGACGTCGCTCTTCGACGACGCATCCGTTCGCGCGAACTCCGCGTTCGCGCCCAGCTCCTTGGCGGCCATCTCGCCCGCGTCGACGTCGATGTCGGCGACCAGGACGCGCGCGCCCTCTTCGATGAACCTCTGCGCAATCCCTCGACCGATGCCGAGGGCCGCTCCCGTCACGATCGCGACGCGGCCATCCAACTCACCCATTGCCTTCGACCTCCAGCGAGTGTCCGGTGGTAAGCTAGCTCGCCTCATGCGCACCCGGATGGCTCTGCTCATCGCCTGCAGCATCGCCTCGCTGAGCGCGCCCGCCGGCGCTGCCTCCTGGGAGGACGAGGTCCGCTCCCTCGCCGGCAGCAAGGGCGTGGTCTACGTGCTCAGTGGCTCGGGCCAGCCGCTGTTGCAGCTGGGAACGCGGGAGCCCTTCATCCCCGCCTCGACGCTGAAGATCGTGACCGGGTTGCTCGCCGCCGAGTACCTCGGCCTCGATTCCCACTTCGAGACCCACTTCTGGATCGAGCCCAGCAATGCCGGTGACCTGCTGGTGGTCAAGGGCTTCGGGGACCCCTTCCTGGTCTCGGAAGAGCTCGACCGGGTGGCCGAGGCGGTGAAGGCTTCGCTGCCCCAGGGTCAGACGCTGGCCGGTGTGGCGATCGACGACAGCTACTTCGCTCCGGACATCACGATCCCCGGTGTCGGGCGTTCCGACAATCCCTACGACGCGCTCAACTCCGCCGTTGCGGTGAACTTCAACACCGTCCACGTCCAGCGCTCGAAGGGGAAGATCACGAGCGCCGAGCCCCAGACCCCACTGACGCCTCTGGCGCGGCGCGTGGCCCGGCAACGCGGAGTGAAGGGGAAGGAGCGCATCAACCTCTCGAGCCGTCCGGAAGACGTGCGCCGTTACGCCGCGGAGCTGATCGCCGCCAAGCTCCGAGGCGTCGGCGTCTCCGTCGGCGATCACTTCGAGACGCGCCGTGCCCCGGGCCGACCCGCTCGGGTCGTGCACGCGAGCAGCAAGAGCGTCGGCGACTGCGTCGGCGCGATGCTCTACTACTCGAACAACTACGTCGCCAACCAGGTGTTCCTGGCGATCGGTGCCCAGGAGAGAGGGGCACCTGCCACGCTCGCGAAAGGCGTGGCGGTGGCGAACGAGTTCCTCGACCGGCACTCCGAACTCTCGGGCATCGTGATGACCGAGGGCTCCGGGATCTCCTACGACAACCGGGTGACAGGTCCCGCCCTCGCGGGAGCGCTGAGCCTCTTCACTCCTTACAAGCACCTGCTGCGCGAGAAGCACGGGAGCCCCAACAAGACCGGCACCCTGAAGGTCACGAAAACCGTCGCGGGCTACCTCGACACCCGAGAACACGGAACCGTGCGCTACGTGATCAGCCTCGGGGGTGGCGGCGCTGCACGGCGCTGGAAGATCGTCGACGTGCTGCGCAAGGCGCTCTAGGCAGGGGACACCGGCCGCGCCACCGACGGTGGGCGCCGCGTCCAACCGAGCGTTTCCGTCGAATCCGCGGTGCGGCGGTCCCCGAATGTGCCCCGCGTCACAGCCGGATCGCGCGACTTCCCCTGCAATGCGCCCGGGCGGTGGGCCAGCGAGGGGTACGATGCAGGGGCTGCGCGGTCGACGACCGTCTACTTCATGGATCCGGTGCGAGGTGCCGCAGCGGTGCGTCGCGATCGCCTTCCTGTCGGGCGCTGCCCTGGCGTTCACGCTCGCGGCTGCCGCAACCGCGCGTGCGGACGAACCGACCTCGGTGCATCAGGGACCGAACGAACGGCGCATCTTGCGTCACGAACCGATGCGCCCGCTGATTTCCGAGCGCGCCCGCCCCGGACGTTCTTCCGCGGCGGACCCCGCCCCGCCGACGGCGCTCGCCTTCAACGCCTTCCAGCGGCGCTTCGAGGTCGTCCTCGAGCCGAACGACCAGCTCCTCGCGGGCTGGAGCGAAGCCGCCCGATCCCAGCTCGAGGGTGTGCGTGTCTATCGCGGGGAGCTCGCGGGAACACCCGGGTCCTGGGTTCGCCTGGTCGAACGAGACGGCGGCTGGACCGGCATGATCTGGGACGGTGTCGAGCTCTATGCGATCGATCGCACCCGCGATCTCGGTGACACCCTCGCCGACGTCACCGAAGGCGAAGCCAACGTCGTCTACCGCATGGCCGACGTCGAGCACGCGGAGCCCACCCACTGCGGCGTGGATCCCGACGCGCCGCGGATGGAAGAGGGCGACGAGCGCCCGAGTCGGTATGGCGCGCTGCGCGAGGAGCTGTCTTCGCTCCAGGCGTTGACCGCGACGGCCGGCTCCCTGCTCGAAGTGTCCGTGGTCGCGGACGCCGACTACGTGGCGATCCACGGCAGTGAGAGCGCCGCTGCGGTCGTGGCCCGCATGAACATCGTGGACGGGATCTTCGCCGAGCAGGTCGACGTGACGCTGCGCCTCGCCGAGATCCAGACCCTGGCTTCGAACGGCAGCCTCACGGCCACCGGCGCGAGCGCCCTCCTCAGCCAGTTCTCGATCTTCACCAACCAGGGGAACGTCTCGAACCCGGGCCTCGCGCATCTGTTCACGGGACGGAACCTCTCCGGCTCCACCGTCGGGATCGCCTACCTGGGGACGCTCTGCAGCCGCGCCTTCGGCGTCGGCTTGAGCGAGACGCGCTTCGGCGGCACCAGCGGTTCCCTCACCATCGCCCACGAGATCGGCCACAACTTCGATGCGCCCCACGACAACCAGTCGGGCTCGCCCTGCGCCGGGACGCCGGGGAACTTCCTGATGAACCCGAGCCTCAACGGCAGCGACGACTTCTCGAGCTGCAGCCTGCAGCAGATGGCGCCGGAGATCGCGGGCGCCAGCTGTGTGGTGCCGCTCCCCGAGCCCCCGGGCGTGATCTCACTGGCGCTCGGCGCTGCCGCGCTGGGCTTCCTGGCGCGCTCCCGCCGCGCCTAGCGCGCGGGTAACATCGCGCGGATCGCCCCCCCCCCCGAGCGCGCGCCCAGGCGCACGACTCGACGCGCCCTGCCGAACCCCCGACGTACGCTGGGCCTCACTGGGATTCGCGAGGCGGCCTCTGCTGCCCGTCGTTCACGACACCCACTCGAATCCGAACGGTGCCCGATGGGGTCGCGCGCTGGGCCGGGCGGGCCTTCCGGAGGGTCGAACGGCGCCCAGCGGCGTGGCCCCGCGCTGCGAGATCGGACGCTTTCGGCGCTGGGTCGGCCCGGCCGCCCCGTGTATACGGCTTTACGGCGCGGGGCACATAGCGCGAATAGGCTGGCCGCGGCTGGTGGCAGCACCAGCCCGGGCAGGGCGGGATCACGCCCTCCCGAAACCGAACCCCGCTTCCACGACGTCGACCCAACGCGTCGTGGAGGCCAGCGGAGGGGCTCTCCTCTAGCGCGAGGCCGAGTCGGCAACGCAGAGGAGGCAACACGATGCGGTTTCTCGTTCGACGCAGCTCTGTTCGGGTCGCGGCGCTCTTGCTGGCCGGGGCCCTGCTCGGCGCCTCGGGGTGCAGTACCCGCCCGATCCGTCCCGAGATGGCTCCGTACATGCTCCGGGTCGCGGCGAACGGGGCCGCACACCCCGTCGACACCCAGAGACTTCCTGCGGCGACCGGGCGCTGTACCGGGATCCGCGCGCAGGTCGACCGGGTCATGCAGGGTTTCGAGGCCTACTACGCCCGCGAAGAGAAGCCTCACGTCGGGCTCTTTCTCCACGGCGGCCTCGTGAGCCTGGACGCCTCGGCCGCCGCTTCTCGGGACAGCTTGAACGCCCTGCTCGACGAGAAGCTAGGGAACCAGAACGACAGGCGTTCGGAGCCGCGGGATTGGCTCAGCGAGCTGAAACCGGAGGAGGTTCACCGAGCCCTCGATTTCTACCCGATCTTCGTCGGTTCCAGCACCGAGTTCTGGAGTTCCTACTCGGACTACGCGTTCTCGATTCGCAACGGCGAAGAGAACCGCGCGTACGCACTCCTCACCTTCCCATTCCTCCTGCTCGCGGACACCGGGCGCGCCATCGCGAGGACGCCTCAGCTCGTCGAGCGGCAAATGGGGGCTGCGCTCCGGGCGAGTCGCTTCGGCGAGATCGAAGAGTCACCCGATGGCTGGGAACACATCGAGGATGTGGAGCTCCCGTCGGCAGACTTGACGGCAAACTTGAACCTGTCGAACGGGGTTCGAGTCCTGACCTTCCCGTTCCTCCTCGTCAGTACGCCGCTGCTCGATCTGCTCGGGCAAGGGGCGTATCAGAACATGCTGCGTCGAACGCACCTGCTCATCCAGCTCGACTCGGACACCGAAGGCACGACCTTCGGTGAGTGCGGGGTGCTGAACCAGCTGATGGCGCGACTGCGCCGCTTCGAGGAAACCCAGCTCCTCGATCGGAAACCCGTAGACCGGCACAGCCGCAACCGGGGTGTGGACGCCGTCACGCGGATGCGGGTGCTCGAAGTCGCACGCCGTTCTCTGGAGGAAGCGTCAGAGGGTGATCGCTGCGAGGAGCGTCGCCTCGCCGAGTGCATCGCGGCCATCGAACGGGGCCCGCTGACTTCGGGCGAGGAGAAACGGTGTTCCCGCCCATGGCGGCCGACGCCGAATCGCACTCCGTCGTGTGATCCCCTCGAGGATCAGGCGCGCGTGTCCACCGGAGACCGCGAGGCGAATTCGGCGCGCGAGAAGGAGCCGCGTCGCCAGCAAACGAAGACCCGCGAGGATCGCCTTTCGATCCGCCTCGTGGCACACAGCATGGGCGCGATCGTCGCCGATCGTCTCCTCGACCGGCACGACGACCTCTACTTCTCGGAAGTCGTGTACCTCGGCGCCGCTTCCACGATCAAGGACTTCTCCGAGCAGGCCCTCCCCTATCTCGTCAACAACCCGAGCACCCGCTTCTCCGCCCGCACGCTCCATCCGACCAACGAAGCGCACGAATGGTGGCGTTGGTACGGGTTCTTCGGGTTCCTGCCGCGGGGGAGCCTCCTGGAGTGGATCGACCTCTACCTGACCGAACCGCGGTCGAAGGTCGACCGGACGTTCGGCAGCTGGAACAACGTGGCCGACCTGCTTCCTCAGATTCGATTCATGGAGTCGAGCTCTCGAGAGCGGCTGTGCATTCGCGGGTTCGGCCTGAAGGACGGGCCCCGGGAGCACGGCCAGCTCAACGATCCCCCGGAACCCGGCGACTCCTATCGCTATTGGGAAGGCTTCGACTGCCCGGCCACGAGCGAGGAAGCCACCGCTCCGTAGGCGCCGACGCGGCGAAGCGCGAACCAAACTCCACCGCCGATCCGTGGGGTCGGCGCGTACCCACCACCCGAAGAAGCGGAGATCGAAGCGATGCGCGTGAATCCTGTAGCCGTGAGCGTTGGCCTACTTCTGATGATGGCGTTCTCGTCCGCCGTGGCACTCGAAAGCTCGGAACAGGAGGACACCGAGGCCAAAGCGAAACCGGGAGAGGTCGTGCCGGCGAGCGTCGCCAAAGCGACCGTCGACATGGTCGACACCTTCGTCCGCCGAGAAGCCGAGCGCGAGTCAGCGCGCAACCAGTCCGAGAACGCCGTGGTGGCGGACGCCTCGACCGCCGTGGTCGAGCGGAGCTCGGTCTCCGACTTCATCGGCGTGGGGCTCGCGCTGGCCGGGTTGCAGGCGCAAAGCGGTGACGAGGAACGCGCGACCTCCGCGTCTGCAACGATCAGCGCGGCGGCCCTCGGTTCGATTCCACTGGGACGTTCGTTCGACGACGCCTGGTTCGACGAGCGCAGCTTCTGGCGAAACGTCGCGTTCACGATCGGATACGACGATCCCGAGGACAACGACATCGAAGACGCCACGATTCTCGGGGTCGAGGTGCGTCTGATCTCCGATGGCCAGACCTGGTGGGGGAAGGATCCGTTCCAGTTCGCACCGGCCGTGCTGCTCGATGCGCCGGCCCGCGCCGTGTTCCGACCCCAAGATGTCAATCTCGGCTCCTGGTGGGCGGCCGACGCGTACTTCAAAGACGAGATCGCCGCGGAGAAGAAGGCGCTGGATCAACTGGTCGCGCAAGGCCGGAGTTTCGACTGGGGCAACCGGGTCTGCAACTGGGGCGTCGGCAACACGTCGCGGGCGCAACAGGAACGTGATCTCGGCTTCGTGGGTTTCTTCTTCCGGAGCTCAGCGTCTCAGGAGCGCCTCGAACAGCCATTGGAATTCGCCACGAACTACATGAGCTGGCTCCTCTGTCAGGACCCCGACTCGCGGACACGCGCGAGCGGCGAGGCGAAGCCTGCGGGTTTCGTCGCACTCCTGAAGCCGGACATGAAGGAGGAGGATCGCGAGCAGCTAGAGGCACTGCTGAAGTCCGAGATCGGAGAAGTCGAGACGAAGTTGAAGGGCGCCCCAAAGCCGGCGCGCCTCGGCCTGGCCTTCAACCTGCTGCTCGATCGAGCGGCTCAGGCGTCGGAGGAAGAGCCCGAGCCCGAGGTGCCGATGGCGAACACCGCTCCTCCCCAGCCCGACGTCTGGGGCAACGAAGAGGCTTTTCGAACCCTCGATCGCCTCGAGGATGACAAGCTTGCGGGGAAGGTCCTGACGACCTTCGGCCGAGCGGTTCGGCTCTGGGCGCTGGGGAAGAAGCGCGAGAGCCTGGAGCTGCTGAAGAAGTACATCGAGCAGCACTCCGAGCAGCTGGGACCGAAGCGCAAGGACAGGCTCAAGGCCGTGGGGGGCAGCCTTGTCGGTGAGATGAACAAGCGCACGGAGCTCTCGATCGACTTCGATTCGAAGCTCCGAAACGGAGGGGACGACGAGTTCTCGGTCAAGATGATCCTCGAGGCTTCCCCGTTGAAAGACTGCGATACCCACCTCGGGCTCGCCTTTTCGTCGAACTGCAACTACTTCCGCTACCTCAACTTCACGCTCAACGCAGGGGTCGACTACATCGAGCAATCGCGCGACGACGACTCGGTCGGCGGCTTCGCGGGCGTCGAGATGCAGATCCCGGTGTCGCTCGATTCGATCTGGTACGGCACGGAGTACTCCCCCACGGTGGGTCAGAACGATCCGATGTTCAGCCTCAGCGGTCTGGCGAAATGGCAGCGGAACATGGGCGACAGCTATGTCGGTCAGGCGAAGCTGGAGATCCCCATCGCGGGTGGCATCAAGGTGCCCATCAGCGTCTCGGTCGCCAACCGGACCGAGCTCGTGCAGGAGCGCGAGACCGAAGTGCGCGGCATCGTGGGGTTCACGATCGATACGAATCTGCTCGCGAACGCCCTCTCGACCGGCCTGGTGGCGGAATAGCCCCGCGTAGCCCAGCGCGACAATCGGCTGGCGGAGGATCGGAGGGCCGGTGCTAGTCCGTCGGCCCCGGCCGGCCCGCGGGTACACAGCTCTCCTTGACCGATTTCTCGGCGCGCTTGGACGTGCACGCCGCATGGAACCGCCGCTGGAACGCGGTAGCTTGCTGTCGCGCGTAGCCGCGGCAACCGCGAGCGAGGAACCATGAGCGAGACCGTGTCCGATACCGAGCTGGTCGAGCGCTTCCCGTGGGTCGTCTTGTCCCACGATTCGAAGCACCACTTCCGTGGTTGGCTCGACAAGCGTCTCCTGATCAATCGCTGCAGCGACTGCAGCGCGTTCCACCATCCGCCGAAGCCGATCTGCCACGTCTGCTGGTCCGAGAACCTCGTGCCGACCGAGGTCGAGGGGACGGGCACCGTGCATCTCGCGATGCACCTGCATCAGGGTGCGCCGGCGCCGGACGTCGACTACGCGAAGGGCCCCCACCCGGTGGTGACGGTCGATCTCGATGGGACGGACGGCGTTCGCTTCAGCAGCACCGTGGTCGATCTCCCCGTCGAAGAAGTCGTGATCGGGTTGCCGGTGAAACTCGACTGGATCGAGCGCTACGGCCAGCCCTTCCCCGTCTTCCGCAAGCGGGAGGCCTGAGCCATGGCCAGCCGAAACCCGATGCGAGACGAGATCGCGATCGTCGGCGTGGGCTCGACCGAGTTCTCGCGCGACGCAGGCGGGATCTCGCCCGCGAAGCTCGGCGCTCGCGCCTGCATGGCCGCGATCCACGACGCGGGGATCGACCGCGACGCCATCGACGGCGTCGTCGGTGTGCTCGAGCCGGGCGCGCCCCGCTCGAACGAGATGTCCTCGATCCTGGGCCTCTCCGACATCACCCACCACTCGAGCCCGATGCCGGTGGCGATGTTCGGGCTGATCGACGCGATGACGGCGATCTTCTCGGGACAGTGCGACACGGTCCTGGTCTACTACGCGTTCACCCGTGCGCCCTGGAACTCGCGTTCGGCCGCGCAGGATCCATTCCGGAGCTACCTCGCCGGGATGATGGGCGGCGGCCTCAAGGCGCCCCCCGTCCCCGAGTGGATCGACCCGTCGATGGCGTACACCGCCTGGGCCGCGCGCTACATGCACGACTACGACGTGTCGCGCGAGGCCTTCGGCCGCGTGGCGATGAACATGCGGGCGAACGCAGCCCGCAACCCCAAGGCCGCCATGAAGAAGCCGCTCACGATGGAGGGCTATCTCCAGGCGCGGATGATCCGCGACCCGCTGTGCATGCTCGACATGGACATCCCGGTCGATGGCGCGGACGCGTTCGTGCTCACGACGACCGAGAAGGCGAGGGAGCTCACGAAGAACCCGGTGGTGGTGCACGCCGCGACGGCGGGCATGGTCGGCCGGAACGTCGAGGATCAGCTGCCGTCCCTCGATCGACACGGCCAGCACGTCGTCGTCGAGGCGCTGAAGGCGCGCAGCGACGTCTGGATCGACGACATCGACGTCTTCTTCCCCTACGACGGCTTCAGCATCATCACCCTCGGCTGGATCGAGAACATGGGTTTCGCCAAACCCGGCCAGGCCGGTCGCTGGATGCAGGAGAACTGGGACGACGAGCGCGGCAGCGTGATGATCGACGGCCGGGTGCCGATGAATCCGCACGGCGGGTCCCTCTCGGAAGGGGCGTCGCGGGGGACGGGGCATCTCCGGGAAGCGGTGACCCAGCTGCGTGGCGACGCCGGCGAACGCCAGGTGGCCGACGCGAAGACCGCCCTGATCGGCTGTGGCGGCTTCTTCTTCAACTCCCAGGGTGCGATCCTGAAACGGCTCTAGGCTGGGATCGAGGCCACCCGACGAGGATCCACCGTGCGCAATAGAATGCGGGCGTCCAGAAGTCTCCGGAGCTCCTACGTCCTGTTGCCGCTTCTGCTCGCTGGCTGCACGGGCATCCTCGGCCAGTCGAACTCGGATCCGAAGGACACGACGGAAACGACCGTCGCGCCCGTCGGCGCTTCCGCCGGCAGCGATGCGTCCCTGCTCTCTGCGTTCTACGGCCTGGACGATGCGCTGCCGTTGCTCGCCCGCTTCCTCGTTTGTGACGGGTCGGTGGGGAGCGACGGGATGCCGGTCGTCTTCTCCGAGGAACTCGACCTCGAGACGGTGCAGGCGGGCGACTTCGGCGTAGTCCTAGCCGATGGGAGCGCGGGAGAGATCGTCTGCGTCACGCCCGCACCGGCGAACGACGTCGGGGAGTTTCGCACCATCCTGATGATCGGAGATTTCGGGTCCGCGGCGAACCAGCCGGCGCGTGTCGAGATCCGGGGCAACGTCCTGTCCCTGGACCAGCAATCCAACTTTCGTGGCGCTCGGGTCGACGCGGTTCCGTTGGAGAGCGGACCGAGCCTGGTGCTGTCAGAGATCGTTCCGACAGAGGAGTGGGAACTCGGCAAGGCGGCCACCCGCTTCCCCTTCGGCGGCGGGAGTGGTTGCCCCGAGGCGACGCGGCAGGTCGTTCGCGTCGTGTGGAACGGCGGCGTCACCAAGCCAGGCGGCAGCGAGATCGACGACGTCGAGAGGCGCGCGTATCAGGTGTTCGTCGACGGCGGCGATGGAGAGGCGGGTGAAGTCACTCCTTTCGCGATGGGCGATCTCGGCGACGGAGACAACAACCATGAGCTGTGTCTCGATACGGAGGCGCCCGCCGTTCGCGTCACCTTCCCGGCCGGGCTGCTGACGGATCCTCGGGAAGATCTCAATCTCGCGACGGAGATCACGGTGGCGCGCTGACCCTCGGCGTCCCCCCGGCCGATCCGCAGGCTCGGGGCTCGTCGATGCTAGGCTTCTCCCGCTCGCCCCCTTCGAGGAGAACGTGTCCATGCTCGAGATCCACCAGTTCGGATGCCTCTCCGACAACTACGGATTCCTGGTCCATGACGCGGACGCCGGACTGACGGCCTGCATCGACACGCCCGACGCCGGTCCGACCCTCGCGGCGCTCGACGCCAAGGGCTGGTCGCTCACGCACATCTGGAACACCCACTGGCACCCCGATCACACCGGCGGGAACCTCGAGCTCCGGGAGAAGACGGGCTGCGC
Source organism: Myxococcota bacterium (assembly GCA_039030075.1). Classification (NCBI taxonomy): domain Bacteria; kingdom Pseudomonadati; phylum Myxococcota; species Myxococcota bacterium. Next base: position 19,386 of record JBCCEW010000025.1, read on the forward strand.
GATCCTCGGCCCGCGCAACGAGAGCGAGCGGATTCCGGGGATCCAGACCGAGCTCACCGAGGGCAGCCGCTTCGATTTCGGTGCGCACCCCGTTCGCGTCTTCGATGTTCCCGGCCACACGTCGGGTCACATCGCCTACTACCTACCGGACGACGCCGTCGCCTTCGTGGGCGACACCCTCTTCGCGCTGGGTTGTGGGCGCCTCTTCGAGGGTACCGCCGAACAGATGTGGCATTCGCTCGGAAAACTGATGGCACTTCCGCCCGAGACCGTCGTGTACTGCGCCCACGAGTACACCCAGGCGAACGCGCGGTTTGCGCTCAGTGTCGACCCCGAGAACGAAGCCCTGGCCGAGCGCTCCAAGGAGATCGACGCACTTCGCGATCAGGGTGTCGCGACGGTGCCCACGACGATCGGCGCCGAGCTGGCGACGAACCCGTTCCTGCGTGCGGAAGACTCCGGCTTGCAGCGTGCGCTCGGCATGGAGGGTGCGGACCCCGTGTCCGTGTTCGCCGAAACGCGCAAGCGCAAGGACAACTTCTGAGCCCAGCGCTAGGCCACGGTCGAGGCTCGAGCGCGGCACTGCGACCGCGACGCGGCCCGCTGGTCAGACCAACGCCACCGGCGGCTGGGAGCCCGGCTCGAGCGCCAGCACCTCCGAGAAGCCCGCGCTCAGACACTCGGTGAAGAGCGCCTGGTCGGTGACCGCCGCGGGATCGACGTTCGCGGCGATGCAGCAGGTGTCGCCGTGGGTGACGAGCGTGATCATCGACGCGCATCCGGGCAGCGGGCCGAAGCCGTAGGAGCGCAGGATCTTTGCGCCCGCGAGGTACACGTCCTCGCGAATCCCCGGCACGTTGCTCGCCTGGAGATCGTTGCTCTTCGTGAGGCTCCCGGTGAACGCGGTGAGGAGTGGCGACGGGAGACGCACGAGGGCGGGCGCGAGGAGTGAAGCGCCGTCGATTGCCGGCTCGTCGCGGAAGCGGCGCACGGTTCTTCCCACGGCGTGCATGCGCTCGCGGGGATCGACGATGCCCACGGGTGCAGCAAAGCGGGCGCCCGCGAAGCGATTCCCGCCGGCGTCGTCGTCGTCGGAACGCACCGAGATAGGAATCGCGATCGGCATGGTCTCGATCGGTGTTCCGAGCTTCTCGTGGTAGAGACGGAACGCGCCGAGCAAGGCGGCGAGGAACGCATCGTTGAGCGAGGCGCCGGCCTGCTTCGAAGCTCCGCGCAGGTCAGCGAAGGCGACGTCGAGGGCGGCGAAACGCCAGGACAGGCTTCGCTTCCCTAGCAGCGGGGAGCCCTCGCCATCGGGCTCGGCCAGCATGCGGCGCAGCGACGACGCGAACTCCAGCGCCTCGTTCGTGCTCGCGACCGGATCGGCCGCTGCGCGCGCGGCCTTGCCGGCGAGTCCCAACAGATCAGGCAATGCCTGCAGGTCGCGCGCAACGCGATCGCGGAGCACCTCGAAGGGGGTCGCCTGCTCGGGCGGCGGCGGGGGCGGCTGGGGTTTGCGCGGGTTGTGCTCGCGGGTGCGGGAGTGCAGCTGAGAGAAGAGCTGGACGCTGCCCATCCCGTCCGTCGTCGAGTGGTGCATCTTCAAGAAGAAGGCACCGCGTCCGTCGGGGAGGCCTTCGAAGAGGATCGCCTCCCAGGGTGAGCGTGCGCGGTCGAAGGGAGGCATGGCCGCCTGCTCGGCCGCGCGCAGCAGCTCCTGGTAGGTGCTCCCGGCCGGGAGCGCGACGCGCCTCACGTGGTAGTGCAGGTCGAAATCGGGATCGTTCACCCATGCGGGGCTGCCCAGCCCGAAGGCGGGCTCCACCACCTTCTGTCGGAAGCGCGGCGCCATGCGGGAGCCCCAGTCGACCGCCGCGACAAAGCGCTCCCAGTCGGGCACGCAGTCGAGGATCTCGAGGCCGCAGATCGTCGAGCGCAGGCGCGGGTCCACCTCGGCGCGCCACATCAGCGCTTCGAGCGGGTTCATCTCGCGCGACTCGGACCAGGAGAGCGGAGCGTCGGGGGAGGGGGACATCGCGAAAGTGTAGCGTGAGGGGTGGGCGCGAAGCCGGTGCAGCGTCGGCGAGCCGCGGGTCTAGCTGCTCCGCGGCAGCACGTAGGTGCCCTGCGCCGTCGCGACGGGGCGCTCGGGCGCGTCGTCCATCCAGATCTTCACGGTTCCCACGACCATCAGGCGCCCGGCCTTGTCCAGGTCGGCCCGGGCGTAGGCGGTGTTGCCCTGCGCGGGGCGCAAGAAGCGGATCGACAGGTCCGAGGTCAGCGCCATCGGTTCGATGCGGTCGATGGCCCCGAAGGTGAGGTACCAGAGGGCGAGATCCGCGAGCGCGAACAGGGTCGGGCCCGGGACGAAGTTGCCGGGACGCAGCTGGGTCTGATCGATCGCCTGGGCCGCGACCGCGTGGGTAGGGGAGATCTCGATGCAGCGGTTGGGCCGCTCGGTCCAGCCTTGCTGGACGGCTTCGTCGACGGTCTGGGGCGTGAGGGAGAACGTGCTCATCGCGCGATCTTCGCAGCACCCGCCAGAGATCGCACGCGCGCTTCAACCGGGAATCGACGAAGCGCCTACTCCACTCTGGCGACGATCCGCCCCGAGACGCGACGCCCCGCGAGCGCGCGCAGGCCTTCGGGAATGTCGTCGAACCCGATGACGCGACCCACCTGCGGCTGGTATCGCCCGTCCTCGACTAGCGACAGGAGGTGCCGGTGGGCCGTGTCCTCGATCTCGGGCAGACGGTCGCCGTAGCCGCTTCCCATACAGCAGCCGATCAGCGTCCAGTTCTGCACGTAGAACTCGTTCGGGTGGATCGGGATCAGGCCGCCCGCATGCCCGGCCATGACGTGCCGACCTTCGACCGCCAGCAGGGGCCGCGCGCGCGCGCCGGCTTCGCCCTGGACGAAATCCACGATCATGTCGATGGAGTTCGGGCCACACGCTCGGTGTACCGCGGCGACGAAGTCCTCGGCGCGGTGATCGATGACGAGCGTTGCGCCGAGCTTGCGGCAGAACTCGGCTTTCTCGGGCCCGCCCGCCACCGCGACGACCTCCGCTCCCGCGGCCACGCAGAGCTGCACCGCGGACGACGGTACGCCGCCGGCCGCCCCGAGCACGAGCACCCGCTCTCCGGGTTGGACCTTCCCGCGTCGATGGACTGCCTGGTAGGCGGTGTGTCCGGCGATGACGAACGCCGCGGCTTCCTCGTCACTCATGGACTCGGGCGCCTCGTACAGCGCACTGCCGAGCGCGACGCACTGCTCGGCGAAGCATCCCCAGGGCTGTGGTGTGAACCCGACCACGCGCTTCCCGATCAGATGGCGCAGGTTCTCGGTCGCCTCCTCGACGATCCCGACGGCCTCTTGCCCCGACACGTAGGGCCGCTCGATCGGAATCGGATACTCGCCCGTGGCCATCGTGATGTCGGGCGTCGCGAGGGTCGCGGCCCGAACGCGCATGAACACATAGTCGTCGGCGGGCGGCTCTCCCTCGTTTCGGGTCCGGAGACCGGCCAGGTCGACCGTGTACCCCGTCAGGGCCTCGTGGGTCGGGGCGGGAAAGTCTCCCATCTCGAAGACGTCCCACGGGTCTCCCTTTCCTCGGACGATCCAAGCCTTCATCGCACGGTCTCCAGCTGCGTCCATCGACGTCGGGAGTTCAGCGCAACGATATCGGCGTCTTTTGCGAGTTCGCTACCGCCACGCACGCGGCAGAAGTTCACTTCGTTCCGCCTTCGACGTAGAATGGCTCTCCCCCGTCTAGGAAGGACTGCATGACCAGCACGACGGATCCGTCGGAAGGCGGCGCAGCGGAGCATTACGACGCCGTCGTCATCGGTGCCGGGGTGAGTGGTCTCTATGCCCTTCACCACTTGCGCGGGATGGGTCTCTCGGTGCGTGCCTACGACGGGGCGCCCACCGTCGGCGGCACCTGGTGGTACAACCGCTATCCGGGGGCGCGCGTCGATGGCCCGAGCGCACCTCTCTACGGCTACACCTTCTCCGACGAGCTCGTGAAGGACTGGGACTGGACCGAGACCCAGTCGTCTCAGCCGGAAGTGCTTTCGTACCTCGAGCACTTCGCAGACCGTTTCGACCTGCGTCGCGACATCCAGCTCGAGACCTGGATCGAGAACGCACGCTACGACGAGGCGGTACAGCGCTGGACGGTCGAGACTCACACGGGCGCTCGGATCTCGGCGGAGTTCCTGATCTGCGCCGTCGGGGCTCTCTCCACGCCGAACACACCCGACATCCCGGGGATCACCGAGTTCGCAGGAGAATGGGTCCACACGGGTCACTGGCCCGAGGAGCCGATTTCGTTCGCCGGGAAGCGCGTCGGTGTGATCGGTACCGGCTCTTCGGGCGTGCAGGCAATTCCTGAGATCGCGAAGGAGGCCGACCATGTCACGGTCTTCCAGCGCACGCCCCAGTACACCGTGCCCGCGCGCAACCGCCCGCTGGCGGACGAGGAGCTCGCCGCCGTCCGCGAGAACTGGGAGAAGATCCGCGGTGGGATGGTGGCCCTCCCGTCGCCGGACGCGCATCTCCCCATGGCGCCGGGCAACGGGCGCTCGGCGTTCGACGAAACCCCCGAGCAACGCCAGGCGCTCTACGAAGATCTCTGGACGCAGGGCACCCTGGCTTTCGTATACGGCAACTATCCAGAGCTGCTCGTGAATGAGGAGATCAACCGCGAGGTCGGTGCCTTCATTCGCGGCAAGATCCGCGACACCGTCCGCGACCCTGAGACGGCCGAGAAGCTCCTGCCCGACCATTTCTACGGTACGAAGCGGCCGATCCTCGACGCTGGCTACTACGAAACGTACAACCGCGACAACGTGACCCTCGTCGATCTGCGCGAAGACCCGATCGAAGCGATGACCGCGGACGCGGTGCGCACGGCGAGTGGCGAGCACCCGATCGACGTGCTCGTGCTCGCGACGGGCTTCGATGCGATCAGCGGATCGATGCTGCGCCTCGACCCCGAGGGTCGCGGGGGCGTTTGTCTGAAGGAACGGTGGAAGAGCCAGTTTCACAACTATCTCGGTCTGATGGTGAGCGGGTTCCCCAACCTCTTCATGATCCACGGTCCGGGGACGCCGGGCGTGCTCTACCTCATGCCCCTCGGCGCCGAGCTCGAGACCGAGTGGATCGCGAACTGCGTACGTCACTTGCGAGCGCAGGGTTTGGGGACGGTCGAGCCGACGGTGGCGGCCGAAGCCGCCTGGGATCGAGAAGTCACCGAGCTCGCCAACAGGACGCTCTTCCCTCGCACCGATTCCTGGTACACGGGCGCGAACATCGAGGGGAAGTCCCGGCATTTCGCGGTGCATCTCGGCGGTCCGGCCTATTTCCATCGCATCGCCCAGATCGCCGAGAAAGGCTACGAGGGCTTCGTGTTCGAACCCGAGCGAAACGCTTCTACGGCCGATTGACCAGCGGCCTGATTCACCCAGAAAGGAACCACGACGTGGGAAACACCCTGGCCCAGTTCTGCATCAACGTGAGCGACCTCGACCGATCGGTTCGCTTCTACACCGAGGTCCTCGGTCTGGAGGAGCACAGCCGTACGGACATCCCGGGCACCCGTGAGGCGATCGTCTGGGGCCGGGGAACAGGTTCGGCGCTCCAGCTGGCCCAGCACCTGGACCGGGACGACAAGATCGATCCGGCCGGCGAGGGGTTCAAGAAGGTCGGCGCCCTCTGGAAGCTCTACCTCAACACGGACGACTGCAAGGGGCTCTACGACAAAGCGATCGCGGCGGGCGCGAAGAGCGTCACAGAGCCCACCCATCTCGAGGAGTGGGACGTGTGGGTCGCCTTCGTCGAGGATCCGGATGGCTACCAGATCGAGCTGATCCAGGGAATGGACCTCGACGCGAACGCGCCGAGCTGATCGCGCTCCCTGCCTCGGCCACCCGGAGCGTTCGCCCGGTGCCGTCCCAACCACGAGAGGAGAGGAACCCATGGCTCACGAAGAACTCGGACCGCTCGCCGGTCTCGTCGGCACCTGGCGCGGCGATCAGGGCGTGAACGTCTCCTACGACTACGCCCAGGAGAAGATCATCGAGGAGACCTACACGGAGGAGATGACCTTCAAGGTCGTTGGCGACGTCGACAACGGTGCCCAGAAGATCTGGGTGATCGACTACATCACGGCCGCGAAGCGCACGGGCTCGGACGAGGTCTTCCACACCGAGCTCGGTTTCTGGGGGTGGGACCCGGTCCGCAAGGAGGTGATGCGCTGCTTCATGGTGCCGCGCATGTCGACCATCCTCGCCGGCGGCACCTGCGAGCCCGACGCGAAGACGTTCTCGATGAGCGCCAAGGCCGGCGCCGGTGACTGGGGCGTGCTCTCGAACCCCTATCTCATCGAGAACGCGAAATGCACCCGCTACGAGTCGAGCTACACGCTCGACGGCGATACCTTCTCCTATGAGGAGAACACGGTCATGGACATGAAGTCCCTCGGCGGCAAGTCGATGGACCACACCGACCGGAACACGCTCACCCGCTGCTGAGCGCGTCGCAGCGCCACGCCTTCCCGGGGTGCTGCGTCCCGATTCGCGCCACGGTCGAACGTTCGAGGAATGCTGCCAGCGATCGCCAGGGGCTCGAGTCCCGCCGTTCTCGTGCCGATGAAACCTTCGAGACCCGCTCCCCAGGGTCTCCGCGTCCTCCCGGTTTTCCGCCCATGGGCTCGACGATCGCCATGAATCCTCGGACACGGAGAAAGCCCCGGCTCGCCACGGCGCTGGTGGCACAAGCTGCGGCTGCCGCGCTGTGGGCCGCTGCTGCGGCGGCCAGCGGGGCGCACGGCCACCACGACCACCACCACCACCACGTCGCACCGCACGGCGGCACATTGGTCGTGCTGGGCGAGGAGTTCGCCCATCTCGAGTTGGTCGTGGATCGGAAGACCGGAGCCATGACGGCCTACGTCCTGGACGGCGAGGCCGAGCGCGGCGTGGCCATTTCGCAGACCCTGCTCGAGATCGATGCGGCGCCGAGCGGTGGGGATCCCTTCACCGTGCAGCTGGCGCCGGTCGAGAACGTCCTCACCGGCGAGACGAGCGGCAACACCTCCCAGTTCGCCGGAGAGGCGGACCCGCTGAAGACGCTACGTCGCTTCGAGGGCGAAGTCCGCCAGATCGAGGTCCGCGGGCAGCGCTTCGAAGCCGTCGCGTTCCGGTTCCCGGAAGGCAACGAAGACGGGGAGGATGCCAGGTGACGGGGGAGGCTCCTCCCGCCGCGCAGACGCGGCAGGAACGTCCGCTCGTCCGACGCGGGTTCAAGTACGCGCTCGTCGCCACCTATCTGGGGTGGCTCGTGTTCGTGCCCGAGTGGGCCTTCCTCGGTTTCCGGAGTGGGCCCGTGGCCGAGGAGGCGACGCTCGAGCAGAGCGAGGCCGAGCGCTACCCGCCGATCTCCTGGGAAACGCTCGGCGGCTTCCCCTACGAGTTCGAGGTGCCGGGCACCCTCGACAACATGACGCCCGCGGCCCTCACCGAACGCCACGAGCGCTTGATTCCATCGCACGTGCGCGCGCTCGATCGCCGCACGGTGGCGCTGCGCGGGTACGTGATCCCGATGGTGATCGAGCGGGGTCGCGTCACCGAGTTCATCCTCGCTGCGAAGAACGAGCTCGGCTGCTGTTTCGGGGACGGTCTCGCCATGAACCAGTGGGTGCGCGTCGCCGTGCCCGAGGGGGAGAAGGTCGAGTTCGGCAAGCCGAAGCTCGCGACCGTGCTCGGCGTGCTCGAGGTGGGCGAGGAGGTGCTGGAAGGCACCGTCATGAGCCTCTACCGCATGCACGACGCGACGGTGCGCTCCTGGTGAGCGACGCGCTGCACATCGAAGGGCTCCGCAAGAGCTACGCGACACCCGAGGGCCCTTCCCAGTCGATCATCGACCTGCCGAACCTCGCGATCGCCGAGGGCGAGCACGTCGCGCTGCACGGCCGGAGCGGCTGCGGCAAGACCACGCTCCTGCATCTCATTGCCGGCATCCTCCGCCCCGACGCCGGTCGGATCCGCGTGGCAGGCGAGGAGATCACCGCCTACGGCGAGGCCGACCGCGACCGTCTGCGCGGCCGGCTGGTGGGCTACGTCTTCCAGAGCTTCAACCTGTTGCCCGCCTACTCGGCCCTCGAGAACGTCCTCCTGGCCATGCACTTCGGCGCCGGCGAAGACGAGGAACGCGCTCGGCATCTGCTCGAGCGCGTCGGACTCGCGGATCGCATGCACTACCGGCCGGGCCAGCTGTCCCTGGGCCAGCGACAACGGGTGGCCGTCGCCCGCGCGCTCGCGAACCGGCCCGCGCTCGTGCTCGCAGACGAACCGACGGGAAACCTCGACCCCGCGAACGCTGCCTCGGCACTCGCATTGCTGCAGGAGACGGCGGCCGAGATGGGCGCGGCGATGCTGCTCGTGAGCCACGACCGCGAGATCCTGGGCGCCTTCGAGCGCTGCGAGCGGTTCGACGAGATCGCGCGCACGAGGGAAACACCGTGAAGGCGGGCCTGGCGCTGCTCGTGCGTCGCGGCCTGCGCGAGCACGCCTTCTCGAGCGCGATCACCGTCGCGTCCGTCGGGCTCGCGACCGGTCTCGTCCTCGCCGTCTTCGCGATCCAGGAACAGAGCCTGCGCGCCTTCGCGGGAGGCCCGCTGGGTTTCGACGCGGTCCTCGGGGCGCGCGGTAGCCAGCTCCAGCTCGTCCTGAACGCAGTGTTCCATCTCGAGACATCTCCCGGAAACATCCCGTGGGCGCTCTACGAGGCCGTCTCCGACGATCCGCAGGTCGAGCGGGCGATCCCCTACGCCGTCGGCGACAACTACCGCGGGTTTCGCATCGTCGGCACGGTCCCCGAACTCTTCAGCGACCCGCCCGACGGCAGCGCTTCCCTGCAGATCGCTCCCGGCGGGCGACTCTTCGATCCGAAGCAGCGCGAAGCCTTGATCGGGAGCAGCGCGGCACGAGAGACCGGGCTCGCGCTGGGCGACCGCTTCCATCCCTATCACGGGCTCGTCTTCGACGAGACCGCGCGCCACAACGAGGAGTACGTCGTGGCGGGCATCCTGGAGTCGAGCAACACGCCTGCGGATCGCGTGATCTGGATCCCGCTGGACGGGATCTATCGCATGGCGGGCCACGTGCTCCGTGGTGCGGGCGACGCCTACGAAGCCGCGCCGAACGCCGAGATCCCCGACGAGCACAAGGAGCTGAGCGCGGTGATGCTCGACCTCGCCGCTCCCCAGGCCGGCTTCTTCCTCGACCAGACGATCAACAAGCAGGGGAAGGCAGCGACCCTGGCCTGGCCGATCGGCGGCGTGATGGCCGAGCTCTTCGACAAGCTGGGATGGGCGGTCCGGGTGCTCGGGCTCGTCGCCTATCTGGTCGTGCTCGTCTCGGCCGGCTCTATTCTCGCGAGCATCGTGAACACGATGCAGGAGCGACGTCGTGACTTCGCCGTGCTGCGGGCCCTAGGAGCCCGCCGGAGAACCGTTTCCGCGGCGATCGTCGGCGAGGCCGCCAGCATCGGGGCGCTCGGCGCGGTGCTCGGATTCTTCGTCTACGCGGCGATCTTCGCATTGGCACGCGGGGTGGTGCGCAGTCAGACCGGTGTCGTACTCGACCCCTGGGCGTGGCACCCGGTCTTCGCGATCGCGCCTGTCGCCGTGGTGATCGTCGCGGCTCTCGCCGGCGCGATTCCCGCCCGGCTCGCCTATCGCACCGACGTCGCCACCCACCTGCAGCCGCCGAGCTGACCTGCACGGCGCCGCACACCTCGCAGCGCACCGGGCGGCACCCTATTCAGCGGGCACCTCGAACTCCGGGAACGGGTTCGGAAGCTCGGCCCAGGCCATGCCGTCCGCGTTCGCGAGCCGATCCTCGAGGAGGCAAGCGTCCAGGCGCGCGCGAATCGCGGCTTCGGGCATCTCCTGGCCGATGAAGACGATCTCCTGGGCACGATCGCCGTAGCGCGGGTGCCAGCCCGGCTGCTCGTCCGGACGTTGGCCCTCGGGGTGGCTCCAGTGCTCTCGAGGCACCGACGCCCACCACACCCCGGCCGGGTTCACGTTGCTGACGCCACCGGCCTGCGCCCACTCGTAGGCGACCCGGTGGTCCGCGGCGACCCAGAAGAAGCCCTTCGAACGGAGCACCCCGCGCCAGTTCTCGTCGTCGTGGAGGAATGCCCAGAACTTCTCGGCGTCGAAGGGGTGCGACGTCCGATAGGTGAAGCTCGAAATCCCGTACTCCTCGGTCTCCGGCGTGTGCTCGCCCTGGAGCTCACGAATCCAGCCCGCAGAGCTCGCCGCCTTGTCGTAGTCGAACAGGCCCGTGTCCAGCACGGATCCGAGCGGCACTTGTCCCTGTGTCGCCCGGAGGCGTTTCGCGCCCGGGTTGAGTGCCTTCACGATGGCCTCGACTTCGCGGGCCTGCTCCGGGGTCACGAGATCGAGCTTGTTGAGCACGATGACGTCGGCGAACTCGATCTGGTCGATGAGCAGATCGGTCACGGTGCGGTGATCGTCCTCGCCGAGCGACTCACCGCGGTCCTGGAGCGCCTCGGCGGCGTTGTAGTCGCGGAGGAACGACGCGACGTCCACGACGGTGACCATCGTGTCGAGCCGCGACACCTCTCCCAGGCTCACGCCGTCTTCGTCTTCGAAGGTGAAGGTCTGGGCGACTGGGATCGGCTCCGAGATGCCGGTGGACTCGATGAGGAGGTAGTCGAAGCGGCCTTCCTGCGCGAGCCGTGAGACCTCGGCCAGCAGATCGTCGCGCAACGTGCAGCAGATGCAGCCGTTCGACATCTCGACGAGCTTCTCTTCGGTCCGCGAGAGCGCTGCGCCGCCGCGCTCGACGAGAGCGGCGTCGATATTGACCTCGCTCATGTCGTTCACGATCACCGCGACGCGCCGCCCCTCTCGGTTGTTGAGGACCTGATTGAGCAGCGTGGTCTTGCCGGCTCCGAGGAAACCGGAAAGAACGGTGACCGGAAGGCGCGGCGCTTCGGCGGTGTCTTGTGTCGTCGTCATCGAGTCCTCGTCGGCGTGGCTTGGCAACTCAGTGCCATCTGGCTCCCTCGAGTTCCCGACCGGACGACCCGTTCACATCGCGCGCTCGTAGAGCGCCTGCACGTCTTCGCGGTTCGGGTAGCGCGGCGTGTTCAAGATGATCATGTCCCGCAGCGCATCCGTGGTCAGGGCGTCGACGTCGGCCGGTGACGCACCGAGGTCGCTCAGGCGGCGATCCGTTCCGACGCTGGACGAGAGCTTCTCCACCGCTTCGATCGCGGCGTGCGCGTCGGAGGCCGCACCGAGCGCGAGACCGATGTCGGCGTAGCGCTCCGTGACGGTCTCGAGATTGAAACGCATGACGTGGGGAAGCATGGTGGCGAGGGTCTGACCGTGAGCGACGCCGAAGGTGCCCGAAACCGGGTGCCCGGTGGCGTGGACGAGGCCCAGGAGCGGGCCCGACGAGAACGCGCGGCCGGCGAGATGGGAGGCCATCTGCATCGATGCGCGCGCCTCGACATCCGTGCCGTCGGCGATCACGCGCGGGAGCCACTTTCCGGTGAGCCGGATCGCCTGCAGGGCGAGGCCGTCCGCATAGGGGTTGGCCGCCGTCGAGGTGTAGGCCTCGATCGCGTGAGTCAGGACGTCCATGCCGCAGGCGGCCGTCGCGCCAGCCGGAAGGCCCACCGTCAGCAGCGGATCCAGCACGATGGCCCGCGGCTTCACGTCCGGGTGGCTGAAGGTCAGCTTGCGGTGGTCCGCGCTCCGCGTGATCAGCCCCCCGCCGTTGGTCTCGGAGGCGGTCCCCGAGGTGGTGGGTACGGCGACCGTGGGCACGCAGGGCGCACTCACGCGGACAGCCGGGGCCAGGGTGGAGAAGTCGATGCGATCCGACGCGTCGAGCTCGGGCGAGAAGGCGAGCGCGGTGTCGTCGACGCCCGACGGCGCGGCCATGGCGATGTACTTGCCACAGTCCATCACCGATCCGCCGCCGACGAGCACCATGACGACCCCTTCGGTGCCGAACTCCCGCAGCGCCGCGACGCCAGCGGCGACGTTCACGTCCGTCGGGTTCGGGTCGACGTCCACGAAGCTCGTCCATTCGAGGTTCGCGCCCGTCAGCGCGTCGGTGACCGTGTCGAGGATGCCGGCACCTTGGACGCCCGAGTCGCTCACGACGAAGGCTCGGCTTCCGCGGGCGCCCACGTGCTGGGCGAGGCTCGAGATGCTTCCCGCTCCGACCGCGGTCACACCCATGGGTTCGAGTTCGAAGGGGGTCATGTCGAAGACTCCTGGTTCAGGCGAGGCCCGAGAAGTCGAGCTGGCCGGTCGTCATGAAGGCGTTGAAGCCCATGTCGACATTCAGGTTCACGCCGTTCACGTAGCGCGACGCGTCCGAGCCGATGAAGGCCAACGTCATCGCGATGTCGCGCGGCGTCGCGATCGTTCCGCCGATCTGATCGATGGTCCAGTTCATCGTCTTCTCGGTCATCGTCTTGTTGAAGTCCGGGAGCAGCGGCGTGTCGATGGGCGCAGGGCACACGCTGTTCGTGCGCACGTGTCGGGCGAGCGTGTCCTTTGCGCTCTTCATCGTGTAGACCTGGACGCACTCCTTCGAGAACGCGTAGCCGTCGCCGACGAGGTCCGCGTGATCCCGGCACCAGCCGAAGAGCTCGTCCCGGCCTTCGATGGCGATGCAGTCGAGGACGTCCTGGAGGTGGCCCGGCCACTGACCGCCGGCGATCGACGCCGTGTTCGCGATCGCGCCGTCCCTGCTGATCTTTGGCAGGAGGCCCTCGGAGAGCTGGCGGAGCCCCAGCCAGTTCACGGCCATCACGTCCTCCACCGGGTTCGTCGCTGCGATCCCGGCGTTGTTGAAGAGCGCGTCGACCGGGCCGTCGATGGCTGCGATGGCCGCATCCACCGACGCGGCGTCGCCCATGTTCGTTTCGATGAATCGGTCGACGGGTCCGTCGGGCGACTTGATGTCGAGCGCGATCACCTCGGGGCGGCCGAGCTCCGCAAGCACGTCGAGGAGCGCCGCACCGACGCCGGAGTAGGCGCCGGTGATCACGACGCGCTTGTTGGAGTAGTCGAAGCAATGAGACATGAGGATCTGGACTCCCGTCGTGGGCCGTCTCCGGCCAATGTGGACCCGTGGGAACCTGGCACGACGGGATCTGGCTGTCGCCAGGCCGCCTCGTGCCTTCGGCCCCGAGACTCGGTGCCGTCCGGGGCTGCGGAGTTCCGATCCCGACGAGGGACGGGGTCAGGCGGCCGAGCGCGCCTCGATCGCCACCGCTGCGAGCCGCTCGCCGGCCCGCTGAGCGCCGGAGAGGTTTCGCGAGACGGGTCCGAGCTCGAGCTCTGCGAGCGGGCCGGTCACGAAGAGCTGGCGGTGCCAGCGCAGCTCCCGGTCGAGGATCGGGTAGCCGCAGTCTGCGCAGGGCAGGTCGAAGGCCTCGATGGCTTCATCGAGCCAGCCGCCACCGGGGCGCCGGAACGGGAAGCCCGTCGCGAGAACGACCCGGTCCACGGGGACTTCCTTCCCCTCGAGCTCGAGCGCGACGCCCTGCTCCGTGATGCGCGCGGCCGAGACCTCGCTTCCCTCGATGAGCTCGAGGGTCCCCTCGTTCTGAGCGCCGCGCAGCGCGAGGTGCACGTCTCGCGGCATCGATCCACGATGCCGTGCCGCCCGGATCTGCGCGCGACGTTCGTTGGGATCCTGGATCCGGGCGAATGCCGCCATGTTCTTCGGCCCGAGCCAACCCGGGTCGCTGTCGAACTGGTGAATGCGCAGCGCGTGTCGCGAGACGAGGATCACGCGCCGGCCCTTCTGGACGAGCCGGAGCGCCAGTTGGGCTCCCGAGATGCCGGCCCCGACGACGGCGATCGCGGTGTCGCCCGGCGCGTCCTCCAGCTCGAAGCCCGGGTCGAACAGGTGTCGAATGCGGCCCCGAGCCTCGGTGTCGGAGTCGAGTGCGCGCCGCGCCCAGTCGGGCCACGCCGGCTCCTGTGGTGCGCCGATCGCCAGGATGACGTTGCGCGCCCGCAGCTCTCCATCCTGTCCGGCGCCTGTCGGGTCCTCGAACCCTACCCGGACGCTCGGTTCCGAGAGATCGAGATGTCGGGCCCGACCCCGCACGTGGAGCGAGTGGAGCTCGTTCCGCTCGATCACGTCGTCGCAATGGAGATCGAAGAGTTCGAGCGCCGGGCGCGCGTAGGGCCGCGTGAAGGGTTTCCCGACGCGTCGGCCCCCGCGGCTCGCGAAGTGCGAGAGCGAGGTCGAGGACACGTCGATGTGGTGGACGCTCGGCGAGCGCAGGAACTGCATCCCCGTGTTCCGGGTGGAGCGACGCCACCGCGCCAGCAGCCGCTCTTCGTCGTCGACGATGCGGATCGAGTCGCGGGGGACACCCCCGTCCTCGAGCAACCGGAGCGCCACGTGGACGCCGTGCGGGCCGCCGCCGACCACGAGCCAATCGAGCATCACTGCAACCGGGTGACGGGGTTCGCCAGCGCTTCGGCGTCAGTTCCGGGCGCCGTGGCGAGCGCCACGGCGACATCGTCCTCGGCGACCAGGCACGCGTCGAGTCCCGCACAGAGGCGATCGGGGTCCAGGTCGATGCCCGAGAACACCAGCTCCTGGCGTCGATCGCCGAAGCGCGGGTGCCAGCGTTCGAGAAGCCGCTTGCGCTGCGAGGCACAGCGCGGCCAGGTGCCCTCGGGCCGACTCGCCCACCAGCGGCCCGCCGGAAAGATCCGGTGGACCGCACCGGCACACGAATACCCGAAGCTCAGATCCGGTTCGGTCGCCATCCACACGTTTCCCTTGCCGCGCACGAGCTCCTTCGGCGGGTCCTCGAGCCAGTTTCCGAAGCGGATCGGATCGAATGGGCGCGCGCGGTGGTAGACGAAGAGATCCGATCCGCGCGTCGGTACACGCTCGCCTTGCAGGACCTCCAGCCAGGGCGGGACGACCGGCGCGTGATGCGTCTCCGACGCACTCGGCTCGAAGTCGATTCGGTGGGAAGGAAACCGCGCGGCCTCCGGGTTCAGCAACGCGAGAGAGCGCGCGACCGCGTCGGGGAGCGGAGCCGCACCCACGAGCACGAGGTGGGTTGCGGACTCGATCTGCCCGACGAGGATGTCGGCGACGGTGCGCCCGTCGAACGGGCTCTGCCCCCAGCCGAGCTGCGACAGCGGCACGGCGGAGGCCAGCTGCTCCGCCGCGCGATCCGCGTCGACGAAGGTCGAGACGCCCTCGATGTGGGCGGGGCGACCAAAGCGATTCGAGAGGAAGTCGCAGTCGATCCAGTTCTCGACGATCAGCGAGGGTTCGGCAAAGGGTGGGAGCAGAACGCCGATGCGGGTGGCGTTCTGCGCATCGAGCTGGGCCAGAGTGTCCAGCCCGTGGACCGGCAGGAATGCGCGTGCCTGCTCGAAGCCGCGTTGCACGGCGGCCGTGGGCAGGCCGACGAGCAGGTGGACGCCAAGAGAAGCCGTGGCGGGGGCCTCGGCGGCCGAACCCGCCTGGAATTTCGTGGAACGATCCATCCGCTGGCTCCGCCCGAATGCCGAGGCACGCGAAAGATGCGTGGACACGGTGAATCGATCGACGGGAGAACCCGCTCGTTCGGCCGAATCCGCTCACCCGTATCGTGAGAGAGGTGCCGATGGCGCCCTCCGGGTTCCGCGGAGCGCGGCATTTTGCGGATTGGATCGGAGGGGGTGGGAGCGAGCGCTATGCGATCGGTTGGCGCACGGCGTGCTCGCCTGCGCCGAGCGCTCCCTGCATCAAGCGCTCCTCGCGTACGGCGTGCCGGTGGAAGTAGCGAACCAGCCGCTCTTCCTGGTGGTCGGAGAGGGAAGGCGACTCCACGAACTCCTCGAGCTGGGCATTGCCCGTCGCCACGTCTGCGGGACGCTGGCCCAGGAGTGCCCCCATCTCCTTAAGCTCGGCCGCCTCGAAGGCGGGCCCGAGCCGCTCGATATTCCTGGCGTAGGTCGCCAGCCGCCGCGTCAGGCCGACGCGGTAGCTGTGGAACGCGTCTTCCACCATGCCGGGGATCGCATTCTCGAGCTCGTGCTCGAGGATCTCGAAGACCGGTGCGCGCAGACTCGCCGGTGGCTCCTCGGGCGCGTAGGGTTCGAGCTCGATTCCCGCCGCCTCGGCGAGCGCCTCGGCGACGCCGCGCTGGTAGCTCACGTCCTGGGCGTACCACTCGGCGTGGTCGAGGGACGGGTGCATGCTGTGGACCGGGCCGGCCAGCGCTAGCGGCGTGATCAGCATCGCTTTGACGGTGTAGTAGCGGAGCCGCGGTAGATCGACCGGCAACCCGCTGTACTCCGCGTAGTACGCGAACCACTTCTTCAGATCTGCGCCCGGGTTGTACCAGTCGCGAGTCCGGATCTGAGCGAGGTCGAGCATCGGGTCGCCCAGGTGGGCGAACTCCCAATCGATGATGCCCGTCAGTGCGCCACCTTCGAAGAGAAACTGCCCCGGGCCGGTATCCCCCTGGATCAGCACCGCGCGCTCGGGCATCGCGGGAACGTGCCCGTGCAGCCAACGCAGTGCGAAGCGCACCAGCGGCACCGGGCGCTTGGCGCCGTACTGGAACGCCTTCTCCCAGTGGGCGAGATCATTCAGCGCGAACTCGTCCTGCGTCTTCGGAGCCCGGAGTCCCCGCGATTCGAAGCGACCGACGTCGAGTGCATGCACCTTCGCGATCTCGGCCACGAAGGCGCGGTCGATGGCATCTCGCCGCGCTTCGTCGTCGATCGCGGCGTAGTCGAAGTCGCCGGGGAGACACTCGAGCAGGAGGCACTCCGGATCGGGGCAGAGCCCGAGTGGCTCGGGAACCGCGATCCCGGCGGCGTGGAGCTCCTGCAGTACCGCGTGTTCGGCCGAGAGCGAAAACGGCCCGCCGCTCCCCATGCCGCGGCTCATGCGGGCGTAGAGGCGCTTCGCTTCGCCGCCGGGTGTCTCGACTTCTACGAAATAGGCGGGACGACCCCCGCTCCGGCGGTCCCCCTGGCGATCGCACGAGGTCACGCGCCCACCGAGCAAATCCTCGATCCACGGCAGCAGTCCCTGATGCTGCGCGTCGACCGAGCCGCTCAAGCGAAGAACTCGGCCGCGTAGCGGGTGTCGACGTGCTCGCGCAGCTCGCGGATCTTCTCGCCCTCGAACTCGAAGACGAACACGTAGACGTTCTCGTAGGCGCGTCCGTCGACGCCTTTCGCGGTCACGCGCGCCTCCGCCATGACCGCATTGCTCTCCGCGACGAGCAAGCCGAGGCTCACTCGCTGGCTCCCCGGGACGAAGGTGTTACCGACGGCCGAGAGCATCGTGTCGAAGACCCGCTCCGCCCCGCGGTGGGTTCCCGCGTGAAGGGCTGCACCGGCCGGGACCACCCAGGCGAGGTCGGGGGTGCAGAGCTCCCCCAACGCCTTGCGATCGCCCCGGCCGAGCGCGGCGAAGAACGCGTGGACCGCGGTCTTGTTCCGATCCGTCGTCGCTTCGCTGCCCGTCATGACGCTCTGCCCTCCCGGACTAGATCTCCACGTTGTAGAGCCGGGCCGGGGTGTCCTGGAGGACGCCGCGCACCACGGCCTCATCGACGCCCGCGAGCGCTTCCTCGGCGTAGTCCGCGGGTCGGATGGCCGAGCTATTGGGGCTCGGGTACTGGCTGGTCGGGTGCGGGTAATCGGTCTCCCACATCAGGTTGTTCGGGAACGCCTCGAGCGCCGACTCGACCTCGCGCCGCTCGAACCAGAACGAGCCGTAGACCTGGCGCTTGAAGTACTCGGAGGGCAGCAGGTCGTACTCGGGGTGTTCCTTCGCGACGTCGCCATTGGTCCACTGCCAGTCGAACATCTCGAGCACGCAGGAGATCCAACCCACACCGCTCTCCACCGAAACGAAGTCGAGCTTCGGGAAGCGCGCGCAGACGCCGCCGAAGAGCAGGTTCGCCAGGCAGTTCTGATTGTCGAGCAGCGCCAGCGAGCCGCCGCGGGCGAAGTTCGCCTTCATGCCCATTTCAGAGGCGTCGTTCATGATGTCGCTGATGTCGCCCGAGCCGATGTGGAAGCTGATCGGGAGGCCGGCTTCCTGGCTGGCCGCCCAGATCGGGTCCCAGTGCTTGTGGGCGAGGGGCGGCTCGCCGAAGGTCTCGGGCCGGCTGCCGAAGAGCACGGCGCGGTGGCCTTTCGCGGCGGAGCGATGGATTTCCTTCACGGAAGCCTCGATGTCCCAGAAGGGCAGCGCCATCACCGGCAACAGCCGGTTCAGGTCTTCGCTCGACCAGTCCACCAGGAAGTCGTTGTAGGCCGTCACGCACTCGAGCATCAGCTCGGGTTCCTCGAGCTTGAGGAAGCCGCCCGAGCCGAAGCCGCCCAGGTTCGGGTAGAGGACCATCCCGTGGATGTTCTCTTCGTCCATCAGCGCGAGCCGGGCCTTCGCGTCGTAGGAGGCCGCGGGAATGTCGGCATATCCCATCGGAACGTTCGGGTACGTGTCGTCGTGGCCGGCCATGGTGTAGAAGCCGGGGCCACCGGCGGGGTCGTCACCGATGAACCACATGTCGCGGCCCTCGATCTGGCGGATGTGCGGGATCTTGTTGCCCCACTTGCTGGCGACGCGGTCGGTCCAGACGTTCGCCGGCTCGGTGATATGGGTGTCGACGTCGATGACCTTGTACTTCTCGAAGAGCTTCTGGCTCATGGGTTGGGCTCCTTGATCGTTCGGTGATGCGCTGGCCCACGACAGGGGGCCTGGCGCTCTAGAGAGTGGGAGATGCGGCGGGCTGCGCGTTCAGCGCGTGCCGAGGGTCGGCGTCGTGGCCATCTCGGCGACGGTCGCTGCGTCCAGGACGTTCATGTCCTTGTCGAGGGTCTCGAAGACGGGCCCGTCCCCGGCGTAGAGTGAGAAGAAGACGAGGGCGCCCTCGGGGCCGCCGTGTTCCATGTGGGCTTCGCCGCCGGGGCTCATCAGGTAGGTGCCCGCCGGGCGCACCTTGTGCTCGCCGTGGCTCCCGTCGTCATGGACCTCGATCACGTGCTGTTCCCCCTCGAGCACGAGAATCGCGGTGTCGGCGACATGGCGGTGGAAGTGGCAGTACGAATTCGGCGGCCACTTCACGATCAGGTCGAGGCGGCCGGTCTCGGGATCGGCCCCGAGGACCGACATCCAGTACTTGCAGGGGTAGTCCTGGGTCGGATCGTCGATCTCGGTCCAATCGATCTTGTCACAGTCGAACTGGTAGGCGGGGTTCATGGTCGAGCTCCTTGTGAACCGACTCCCGTGTGCGGATGAGCGCACCCGGTGGGACGAGTCGGCGTTCGTGTGTCTAGCGTCGTTCGATTCCCTCGAACTCTCCGGCCTCGCGCCAGGCCTCGAGTCGTTCGGCAAACTCGGTGGGGCCGCCGAAGAAGAAACCGCCCTGACGGCTCCGCGCATCCGCGCTGCCCTCGTTGTTGTAGTAGCCGGGCGTGCAGTTCTCGGAGAACTCGGTGGTCTGCCCACCGCGCGCGACGATCTCGTCCACCCAGGCGGCCTCGGCCTCGGCGGTCACTTCGAGCCGCTTCCAGCCGGCGCCCTGGGCGCGCTCGATGATCCAAGCGATGTGCTGGGCCTGGAGGTCGAAGGTGTAGGGGAAGTTCACGGTGAACCCCGACTGGGCGATGCTCATCATGAAGCAATTCGGGAAGCCGTGGATGTGGATTCCGTGGAGGGTGCGCACGCCGTCGGCCCAGGCGTCGGTGAGCGCGCGCCCTTCGCGCCCCAGGACGGCGTAGCCCGAGCGGCTCGAGAAGTCCGTGCCAACCTCGAAGCCGGTGGCGAAGATCAGGCAGTCGAGCTCGTACAGGGCGCCGTTGGCGACGACTCCCTTCGGCGTGATGCGCTCGACCCCTTGGCCGAGTGTGTCGACGAGCGTGACGTTCGGGCGGTTGAATGTCTGCAGGTAGCCGTCGTGGAAGCAGGGTCGCTTGCAGAACTGGCGATACCACGGCTTCAACGCTTCGGCGGCCTGGGGATCGTCGACCAGGGAGTCGACGCGCGCCCGGATCTCTTCCATCTGCATGAAGTCGGCGAGTTCGGCCATCTCTGCGATGGCTTCGGGGGAGGCATCGGGGTTCGTCTGGCCGAGCATCAGGTTCAGGATCTTCCGGACCACTTCGGTCCAGCCGTCGTCGACGAGGTCTTCCTCGGCGTAGCCGCCGGCCGTCAGCGTCTGGAAGTTGTCGATGCGCGTCTCTTGCCAGCCGGGTTCGAGGTTCTTCCACCAATCGGGGTCGGTGGCGCGGTTCGCGCGCACACCGATCGAGGAAGGCGTCCGCTGGAACACGAAGAGTTCGCCCGCGCTCTCGCCCAGGTAGGGAATGCACTGCACCGCGGTCGCGCCCGTTCCGATGATGCCGACGCGTTTGTCGCGGAGACCCTCGAGGTTCCCGTCCGCGTCACCGCCGGTGTAGCCGTAGTCCCAACGGCTCGTGTGGAAGCTCTTGCCTTCGAAACTGTCCAAGCCGGGGACGCCGGGTAGCTTCGGCTTTTGCAGGTAGCCGTTCGCCAGGCAGACGAAGCGTGCGCGCATGCGATCGCCGCGGTTCGTCTCGATCGTCCAGCGCGCCGTGCTCTCGTCCCAGCGGACCTCGGTCACCTCGGTCTGGAAGCAGGCGTCGCGGTAGAGGTCGTACTTCTGGGCGATCGCGCGGCAGTGCTCGAAGATCTCGGCGCCACGGCTGTACTTCTCGGCAGGCACCGTGCCGATCTCTTCGAGCATCGGCAGGTAGACGTAGGACTCGACATCGCACGCCAGACCCGGATAGCGGTTCCAGTACCAGGTACCACCGAAGTCGCCGCCCTTCTCGATGACACGGACGCCTTCCACGCCGAGCTGGCGGAGTCGCGCGCCGGTCAGCAGCCCCGAGAAGCCACCGCCGATGATCGCGACGTCGATCTCGTCGGTGAGGGGCTCGCGCGTGAAGCCCGGCTCGACCCAAGGGTCGTGCTCGAAGTGGTCGAGCTGGCCCTTCATCTCGACGTACTGCCCGAGCCCGTCGGTGCGCAGCCGCTTGTCGCGCTCCTCGCGGTACTTCGCGCGCAGTGCGTCGGGATCGAAGCCGAGCTCTTCTCTTCGGTCGGTCATCGGGCCGCTCCCCTGTTCTCGTGGGCCGGGCTCATCGCGCACCCAGGCCGTCACGCAATAGGTCGAGGAAGGAGTCGACGACCTCCTCGTCGCTCAGACTCGCGTCGCTGTCGACGAGCTGTTCGAGCGAGTGTCGGGCTCCGACGATGAAGTTCGCCTTGCGCGCGATCTCGCCCGCATCCATCGGGCGCAGGGACCCTTCGGCGATCCCTGCGCGAATGCGCTCGGCCATGCGCTCCGTCCAGAGCGCCGCGCCCCGACGATAGAGCTCGGGTTCGTGGAGCTTGATCTCGTCGGCGAGTCGCACATAGGCCGGGTTGCGACGCACGTGGGCCACATAGGCGAGCAGCACGGCCCGCTCGCGGGCGAAGTAGTCACCGGCGCTCTGGGCCTCGGCGGCTTGGACGCGAGCCTGGTAATCCGTCATGAGCTGGCGCATCAGCTCGCGGATCAGCTCCGCGCGTGACCCGAAGTGGTAGTTCAGGCTGCCGATGGCGACGCCGGCGCGCGCCGCGATCCGCGCCACCGATGTCTTCTGGAAGCCCGACTCGCCGGCCTCCTCGAGGGCGGCCGCCAGGATGCGTTCCCGGGTAGTCCGCGACTTCGCGTACCCCGAAGTCGGGGCTTCGGCTTCGACGGTCTCGGACGGGGGCAGAGACGAGGCTTGGCTCACGGGTGAATATTGAACCGATTTTCAAAATCTTGCAAGAAAGAAACGGGCCCTGGCTCCCAAGGGTCGGAAAAGACGAGCCAGGTCGAGGGCTTGCTCGAGAGGCCCGGGTTCCAGAGTGGGCCCGGCGGACGCCACGCCGCCCCGATTCGAGGCGTCCGCGACCGCGATCGTGGTGCTCCTCGCGGTCGCGGCGCGGCTCGACTTCTCACGGGAACACGCCGCGCCGGCGTTTCGCCTCGGCCACCCTGCCAATGCCGAGCATCATGGCGGCCGTGCGCAGATCGACCCCTTCGCTCTTCGATCGCTCCAACACGCTGTGGAAGGCGCGCTGCATGAGCGTGATCAGGCGGTCGTTCACCTCCTCCTCGCTCCAGAAGAACTGCTGCACCCCCTGAACCCATTCGAAGTAGGAAACCGTGACACCGCCGGCGTTGGCGAGGATGTCGGGCACCATCATCACGCCGCGTGCGTTCAGGATGGCTTCGGCTTCGAGACTCGTCGGGCCATTCGCGGCTTCGA
Source organism: Myxococcota bacterium (assembly GCA_039030075.1). Lineage (NCBI taxonomy): Bacteria > Pseudomonadati > Myxococcota > Myxococcota bacterium. The sequence goes on from JBCCEW010000025.1 coordinate 41,764, forward strand.
CGACGGCCCGACACCGCAGCCGGTCGGCGTTCTGTTCGGTGATCTGGTTCTGCACGGCGGCGGGGATCAGGATCTCGCACGGCAGCTCGAGCAGCGCGTCGTTGTCGATCGGCTCTGCGCCCGGGAAGCCCTCCAGGTACTGGTGCTCTTCCACCCAGCGTTCCACTTGCTCGATGTCCAGACCCGCCTCGCGAACCAGACCCCCTTTGACGTCGGAGATCCCGATGATGGTTGCGCCGAGGTGCCACGCGATGCGAGCGGCGGCGCGTCCGACCTGGCCGAACCCCTGGATCACCACCCGTGCACCCTCGAGCGGAATCGAGAGCGCTCGACACGTCTCGACCACGCAGCTCACGACCCCTCGGCCCGTCGCCTCGGCTCGCCCATGGGAGCCCCCCACCTCGATGGGCTTGCCGGTCACGACGCCCGGCACCGCGTGCCCTTTCTGTTGGGAGTAGGTGTCGAGGATCCACGCCATCGTCTGCTGGTCGGTGCCGAGGTCCGGGGCGGGGATGTCGCGATCGGGACCGATCATGTCGATGATCTCGGACGTGTAGCGACGCGTGATGCGCTGGAGCTCGGTCCGCGAGAGATCGCGCGGATTGATGCGCACCCCGCCCTTCGCCCCGCCGAAGGGCAGCCCCATCAGGCCACACTTCCAGGTCATCCACATGGCAAGTGCCGTGACCTGCCCGAGTCCGACGTCGAGGTCGTACCGAAGACCTCCCTTCGTCGGACCCATGGTGAGCAGGTGTTGCACCCGGTACCCGTACACCGTCTCGACGGTGTCGTAGTTGTCGCGTCGGAACGGGAACGAGACGACCAGGGCTCGCTGGGGCGAGCGCAGTCGCTCCCAGATGTTGTCGTCGAGCTGCATGCGCCCCGCGGTGCGATCGAGCTGGGCGACCGCGAGGTCGTGCATGCCCGAGGCCCATTCCGCCGGGGGGTTGGGTGCCGTCGCCGTGCGGTCTGCCGTCTCGTCCATGTCCCCTCCTTGTGTGTTCGGGAGCATGCCGCACCGGGCCAGACGAGAGGATGGGTGTGTCGCCACTCTCTCCCGCTCGGATAGGGTCGGTTCGATGCAATTCGACGATCCGCGCGCAGCCGGAGCACTCGAGGACGCCGAGCACGCACGCCAGCGTGCCTACGCACCCTATTCGCGCTTCAAGATGGGCGCCGCGGTGGTGACCGAGCGGAACGAGGTCGTTCCCGGGGCCCTGGTCGAGAACGTGTCGCTCGGGCTCGCCATGTGCGCGGAGCGGACCGCGTTGTTCTCGGTCGTCGCGCAGGGGCTCGGCCGGCCGGAGGTCTTGGCGCTGGCGGCGCCCCGCACCTCGGGCGAACTCACCTGGCCCTGCGGCGCGTGTCTCCAGGTGGGCCTCGAGCTCGGCGGTCGAGACCTGCTCATTCTCGTTTCGGATGGCAAGGGAACCTCGGCGCAGGCCCGGCTCCACGAGCTGGCCGTGCAGTTGCCCTTCAAGGGAGCGCGCTAGCCGCGCTGCGCAGCGCCGATTCGCGGGTCCGGCCGGGGGTTCCTAGAGCGCCGGCGCGGGCGTCTCGCGCACCGAGAGCAGGGGGGCGTCCTTTCCGATCCAGCGGTCGAGGAAGGCGATCGCTTGCCGTTCCTGATCGGTTCCGAAGAGCCACGTGCTGAAATGTCCGAAGAACCCGAGGTCGAGCTGACTGGGGACGCCCTCACGGGCAAAGGCCTGCTGCAGGCGACGCGACTGGTCCGCCGGGATGAAGAGGTCGAAGCGTCCGTGGTAGAGGAACGCCGGGGGATCGTCGGGCGTGACGAACGAGACCGGGGAGGCCGCAGCCGCGAGGTCGGGCAGTTCGTCGGCAGACCCACCGAGTAGCTGGGGCACGACCGGGTTGGGTCCGAGGTTCGAGAGATCGGTGGGGGAACCTCCGGCAACCAGGGCCTGCACTTCGCTGGAGACACCCGGGAATGCGGTCGGGCCTTCGAGGCCGTCTTCCGGATCGCTCGTCGCGAGCAAGGCCGCCAGGTGTCCACCCGATGAGTACCCGAAGGCCGCAACGCGCCGCTCGTCGATGCCCAGCTCCTCGGCGTGCACGCGCATCCACCGCACGACTTCCTTCAGGTCGTGGAGCTGCGCCGGGAAGCGATGCGTGGGCGCCAATCGATAGCGCGGCGCGACCGCTACGTAGCCGGCCTCGGCCAGACGACGCGCAAGACGCCCGACGTTCGACTTGTCGCCGCTGACCCAGCCTCCGGGGTGCACCACCACCACCGCGGGACGGTCGCGGCCGGGAAGGCGGTACACGTCCGCGCGGAGCGCACCCCCCTGGCGTACGGCGAAGACGAGGTCGCGCTCGACGATCAACGTTTGGCGCGTCGTCTCGGGTAGCGCGGCACAGCCCGCGAGGAACGGGAGGGCGCCGAGCAGGAGCCACCGCGAGCGCGCCGCGCGCGTTGCACGGCCAGCTTCGCTTCGTGCAAAGCCGAGGGCGGTGGCGATGACGCGCAAGCCCGTGACGGCCAGCGTCGACAGGGCGGTCGGCGGCTGAGAAGAAGAAGTGGCGTTCATGAGGAGCTCGCCGCCCGCTTCGGGCCCGGCGAAGCGGGGCGCCGCTTCGTGTTCGTCGTTCGTTTCACACGCGAAGCGCGCTTCGCTATCGAAACGCATCGCGGCCCGGACTCCCGTGCGTCGACGTTTGCCCACCGTTCGCGCAGTCCGCGCACCGCGAGCCGACCGACGCGCTGGAACAAGACCTGGAGCACCGGCTCGGCCAGTTGCCGAATGCCCAGGAGCTCGACCTGCGCCTCATAGGTGACGCGGGTGCCATCGGGTCTCGCGACGAAGGTGATCTCGTCGATCGAGCGAAGGGAGGCGTCGCCGCCGGTCAGCACGAGCCGGGACGGTCGTTCGTACTCGGTGATCTCGTACTCGAACGGAACCCGGCGCCCGAGGAACGAGACGGTCACCTCGAAGCGGCTGCCTTTTCGGACCTTGCCACGGGTGATGCGCCGCGCCCGGGCGACCCCCGGGTCCCATTCGGCGGTCTTGCTGAAGTCGGCCAGGTAGTCGAAGGCCTCTTCGATCGGGATGGGAAGATCGATCGCGTCGACGTATCGGGCCATGTTCGGCACCTCCCGCTGGGCTGAGCCCCTACGCTAGGCAGCCTGCGGGTTTCGTCCATTTTTCCCCGGAGCGCTCGAGCCAGGCTCCCGAGCGGCGATCGGCTCTTCGAGAGAAGACGCAGCGGAGCCGGCCAGTTGAGCGTGGAGGTGCGAGGTCCGCTCCGATCCCCTGCCCTCGGATCGCTGGCCACCGCGCCCTCACGGGCCGGCCGGAGCCGGGCGGACCAGAGCGAGGTGACTAGACGGACACCTGTCGCGACCGAAGCTGCTCTCGCATCCACTCCAGAAACACCCGCACGCGCGCCGTGACGAGACGCGATCCGGGATACACGAGGCTGACCGGTCGCGGCGTGGGTTCGAAGTCGGCGAGCACCACCTCCAGGTCGCCCGATCGCACCATGGGGGCGGCCTGGTAGCCGAGGAGGAGGCAGAAGCCGAGGCCTTGCGCGCACGCTTCGGCGGCGACGAGCGCTTGATTGCAGGTGAACGCCGCCGGAGGTTGGACCGTCGCATCGTCTCCCTCGGCATCGAAGTGCCAGGTGCCGCTCGCTGTCAGCGGCTTGAAGTCGATGCTCGGACGCGTCTCGAGGTCCGCAGGCCGCAGCGGGGTTCCGACCTCTTCGAGCAGGCCTGGGCTCGCGCATACGACGCGCCGCATCCGCGCGACCGGGACCGCGATCATCGAGGAGTCGGCGAGGCTGCCGATCCGCACGGCGACGTCCACCGATTCCTCGACGAGATCGACCACGCCGTCGCTGAGCACGACGTCCACTTGAACGTTCGGGTACCGCTTTGCGAACTCGGCGACGAGAGGCGCCACGTGCCAGCTGCCGAAGACGACCGGGGCGGTGACGCGGAGCTGACCTCGCGGTTCGGCGGCCGCGTCGGTGAGCGCGGCCTCTGCTTCATCGAGGTCCGCGAGGATGCGGCGGCAGGCTTCGAGGAAGGTCCTGCCTTCTCCGGTCAGGGCGTGCCGGCGGGTCGTCCGCTGGATCAGCCGGACCCCGAGCTCGCTCTCGAGCTGGGCCAGGCCCCGAACCACCGTCGTCTGGGACCGCCCGAGCGATCGGGCCGCCGCGGTGAGACTGCCCTGATCGACGACCTCCACGAAGGTCTGCATCGCCGCGAGCTTGTCCATTTCGTCCGAGACCCCAAAAACGATTCATGCGATTAGCGCAGTAATCATATCCATACATGCTCGTTTATATCCACATACGAGACCGATAAGTTGCTCCACAGCTGCTCACCGGATTCTGGTGGGAGTGACCTCGGAGCGTGTCATGGACGGTCGAAATCTCTTTCATCTCGGGGAGTTCGAGACCCAGCGGGCGCTCGGTACGAGGTCGGAGGCGTCCTCCCGCGCGCGCGAGATGTTCCGCGCCTCCCTCACCCGCGCCCAGGCCGCGTTCCTCGGCCGGGTCTCCTTTCTCGCGGTGGCCGCACGCGACGCCGCCGACCGACCCTGGGCCACGCTCGTCTTCGGCAAACCTGGCTTCGCCTTCACGACGGCCCCGGACGCGCTCGCGGTGACGACGCACCGCGACCCCCGTGATCCGGCCTATCGAACGCTGAGCTCCTCCGGTGATGTCGGGCTCCTCGCGATCGATCCCCGCAGTGGCCGACGGCTGCGGGTCAACGGTCTCGCCCGCGCCACGGAAGTCGGCTTCGACGTGGCGATCACCCAGGTGTTCCCGAACTGTCCGCGCTTCGTCTCATTGCGCGAACTCTGGGCGAGCCCGTCGCTCGCGCCTGGCGTGCACGCTGTCACCGATCTTCACGACCCCGCGATCGCGTGGATCGCTTCGGCGCGCTCGTTCTTCCTCGCGACCGGGTATGGCGCGTGTGATGCCGGAGCCCCCTACGGCATGGACGTGTCTCATCGCGGTGGCGAGCGGGGTTTCGTTCGCATCGAAGGTCCGCGCGATCTGAGCTTCCCGGACTACACGGGGAACGATCTCTTCTCTTCGATCGGAAACCTGGTCAAGGACCCAATGGCAGGGTTGGTGTTCGTGTCGCTCGAGACGGGCGATCTCGTGCAGCTCAGCGGAACGGCGGCGATCGAATGGCGCGCTGCCTCTGCTCCGAGCGACGGAGCAACGCGCCGAATCCGTATCCATATCGACAACTTCGTGTGTCGCCCCGGTGTGATCGCCCGGGTGCGAATGAAGGGTGCGTCGATGAAATCGACGAACTACGCAAAAAAGTTTGTCACCGAACGGTGACTCAGAACGTAAGCAGCAAAACAACCACAACGCGGGCATTCAACCGCTGGAGCAGAAACCATGTCTCGAAGAAACCGAACGAACATTCCCGACGGAACCAACATCACGGTCACCACGAGTCGACGCGGGGAGCAGATCCGCGTCGACAAGGGTGATCGCGTCGAAGTCGACGGCGCACCCGCCGTCGTCCTCGACGACGATCGGAGCTCGCTCCGCAACGAGGGAACAATCGCGACGACGGGTGACACGGAGACGGTGCGTGTCGACGCGGATCGCGTCGCCGTGAAGAACACGTCACATGGCGCGATCGAGGCCGAGGACACGGCCGTCGAGATCACCGGCGAGCGCGCCTTCGTCGCGAACGACGGGCGCCTCGAGGGTGATGTCAACGGCGTGAACTTCGTCAACGGTGGCGAGTCCTCCGGGACGCTCGTGAATCGCGGTGTCATCGAGAGCGACAGTCGCGCCGTGAACATCGGCGGCGAGAACATCCTCGTCGTGAATCAGGGCGACATCATCGGTACCGGAGATCAGCGCAACGGCACCATCTACTCCGACGCGAGCGCCGAGCGCTACGCCATCGTGAACGACCACGGCGCCACGATCGACGCCGGGGAAGGCAATCAGGGCGCGGGCATCGCTCTCCAGACGGGCGACGAAGACGGCGAGAGCGTGCGCGCATCGATCGTCAACCGCGGCGAGATCGACGGTCGCGGGCAGGCCGCTTCCAACGTGGGGCTTGCTGGCGACGGGATCCGCATCTTCTCGGGCACACCCGGCGGTGAGGACGAGAGCTTCCGCGGCAACCTCGTGAACTCGGGTCGCATCTCCTCGGAGAGCAACCAGGGCACGACGGCGGGCGTGCGCGTCGCCGACGGCGTCGGGTTCGACGGCACGATCGCCAATCAGCACGGCGGTGTGATCGAGGGGGCCAACAACGGCCTCTACTTCGGCAACGCCGAGCACGATGCGCGTGTGCTGAACGACGGGACGATCCAGTCGGACTCGCGGGCCGTCAACATCGACGGCACCGGCGTCGACCTGGTGAACCGCGGCGAGATCCTCGGCACGGGCAACCAGCGCAACGGCACGATCTACTCGGACGCCACCGCGGACGACTACTCGATCGTGAACGAGCGCCACGCGACCGTGGACGCCGGAGAAGGCAACCAGGGCGCCGGGATCGCGCTTCAGACCGGGGACGTCGACGGCGACACGGTCGAGGCTTCGATCGTGAACCGCGGAGAGATCGACGGTCGCGGCCAGGCCGCTTCGAACGTCGGCCTTGCGGGCGATGGTGTCCGGATCTTCTCGGGCACGCCGGGAGGTGAAAACGAGACCTTCGAGGGTCACCTCGTGAACTCGGGTCGCATCTCCTCGGAGAGCAACCAGGGCACGACCGCGGGCGTGCGCGTCGCCGATGGCGTCGGCTTCGACGGCACGATCGCCAATCAGCGCGGCGGTCTCATCGAGGGCGCGAACAACGGTCTCTACTTCGGCAACGCCGAGCACGACGCGCGCGTCGTGAACGACGGGACGATCCAGTCGGATTCGCGGGCCGTCAACATCGACGGCACCGGCGTCGACCTGGTGAACCGCGGTGACATCCTCGGCACGGACAACCAGCGCAACGGCACGATCTATTCGGACGCGACGGCGGACGACTACTCGATCCGGAACGAGCGCCGCGGGGACGTGGATGCCGGCGAAGGGAACCAGGGCGCGGGAATCGCATTGCAGACCGGCGACGTCGATGGCGACACGGTGCATGCGCAGATCGTGAACCGCGGCGAGATCGACGGCCGGGGGCAGGGGGCCGCGGACAGCGGACTCGCCGGCGACGGGATTCGCATCTTCTCGGGCACGCCCGGGGGAGAAGACGAGACCTTCGAGGGCTATCTGATCAACTCGGGCCGCATCTCCTCGGAGAGCACCCAGGGGCCGACCTCCGGGGTGCGGATCGCGAACGGCGTCGGCTTCGACGGCACGATCGCGAACCGGCGCGGTGGCTTGATCGAAGGGGCCAACAACGGCCTCTACTTCGGTGATGCCGCCCACGACGCCCGGGTGATCAACGACGGCACGATCCGTTCGGACTCCCGCGCCGTGAACATCGACGGCTCGGGCGTCGAGCTCGTGAACCGGGGCGACATCGTCGGCACCGGGAATCAGCGCAACGGCACGATCTACTCCGACGCAACCGCCGAGGACTACCAGGTCGTGAACGAGCGCCGGGGGCTGGTGGACGCGGGCCATGGCAACGACGGCGCGGGGATCTCGCTCCAGACGGGGGACGAGAACGGCGACATCGTCTCGGCTTCGGTCCGGAACTCGGGCCGCATCGTCGGGCGCGGGGACGGCGAAGGGAACCTCGAGGGCGACGGCGTCCGGATCTTCTCGGGCGCGAGCGAGGCACCCGATGGCGTGATCTTCCAGGGGGATCTGGAGAACTACCGCGACATCCTCGGCTCGGATGACGCCATCGACATCCGCGCGGGCGTGACCCTCGACGGCGACATCGTGAATACGGGTCGTCTGGTGGGCGACGACACGGGCATCGAGATCACGGGAGCCGTGGACGGAGTGATTCGCAACCACGGCATCATCGCGGGCGGCCGCGCCGCCATCGATGCCTCCGAGGCCGAAGCCGGAGTCGAGGTCCTGAACCGGGGTCGGATCGACGGCGACGCCCTGCTCAGTGCCTTCGACGACGTCTTCGTGAACGACGGTTTCGGCCGCATCCACGGCGACGTCCTCGGCGGTGCGGGCGACGACCGCATCGAGGGGGGGCGCTTCGGCGACCGTCTCTTCGGAGGCGCCGGAAACGACGAGCTCCGCGGAGGCGGCGGCGACGACTTCCTGCAGGGAGGCGGTGGCAGCGACCTGACCGACGGCGGCTCGGGGAACGACACCGCGTCGTTCGCCGACATCGGGAGCAGCGTCACGGCGGACCTCTCGGAAGGAGAGGCGAGCTACGCGGCACCGAACGGCAACACGGTGACGGACCAGCTGGTCTCCATCGAGAACCTGGTCGGCTCGAGCAACGCCGACTCTCTGGCAGGCGACGAAGGGAACAACGTGCTCACCGGCGGTGACGGGGAAGACACCTTCGTCTTCCGGGCCAACGCCGGCCGAGACGTGGTGACCGACTTCGAGGAGGGAGACCGCCTCGACGTGAGTGACCTGTTCGACTCCGCGGAGGACGCGTTGACAGCGGCGCGTCAGGTTGGCGCCAACACGGTCGTGGACCTGGGGTCCGGCGACCGTGTCACGCTCGTCGGCGTGCAGGCTGACGACCTCGACGCGGACGTGTTCCTCGTCTAGCGGAGGCCCCGGGGTGGAGGGGCTTCGGCAGCCCCTCCACCCCACTCGCCGGATCTTCCGCGATTCACTCGACGGCCCGGCCAAGAGAAAAGGAACCACCCGATGAACGCCAAAGACGCTTCTCTCGGAGCGATGCTCCGCGACGCCAGGCCGGCCCTCCTGGGCGTGGCCGCCTTCAGCTGCGTCGTGAACGTCCTGATGCTCGCGAGCCCGCTGTACATGATGCAGCTCTACGATCGGGTCCTCCCGAGTCAGAGCGTTCCGACGCTGATCGCGTTGTCTCTCTTGCTCGTGGGCGTCGTCGCCGTGGTCGGCGTCTTCGAGTTCCTGCGATCCCGTGTGATGGTGCGGTTGGGACTCGGCCTGGACCAGCGCGTGGCGAGCCGCGTCTTCGAGGAGATCGTCGAGCGCGAGCCGCGGTCGGGGGCGCAGCATCGCGACCTGCCCCTACAGGACCTCGCACAGCTTCGCGGGTTTCTGACCGGGCCCGGCCTCTTCACCTTCTTCGACGCGCCCTGGGTCCCTATCTACCTATTGGTGATCACGCTCCTGCATCCGCTTCTCGGCGCGATCGCGCTCGCCGGCGCGGTCTGGCTCTTCGGGTTGGCGCTCGCGAGCGAGCGATGGACGCGGAAGCCCCTCGAAGCCGCGGCCGAAGCACAGGATCGCGAGTCCGCGTGGGTCGAGAGCGTACGGCGCGGCGCGGACACCCTGATCGCGATGGGCATGACCTCCGGCGCGAAGACGCGCTGGCACCGCGAGCGCGAGGAGACCCTGCAAGGGCAGGCGTTCGCGTCGGATCGCGCAGGTCTGCTCGCCGCGGTCTCGCGCTCGTCTCGTCTGCTGCTGCAGTCCGCCATGTTGGGGACCGGGGCGGCGCTGGCGATCCAGGGCAGCGTCAGCGCGGGCGCCATGGTGGCCGGTTCGATCCTGCTGGGTCGAGCGCTGTCTCCCGTCGAGCAGGCGATCGCGCACTGGAAGAGTTTCCTTGCGGCGCGCCGAGCGCATCGCCGGTTGGCGGCCCTCGTCGGCGAGGCCGCCGAAGAGAACGGCGCGCTGCGACTGCCTGCACCGTCGGGGCATCTCGCGGTCGAAGGCGTCACTGCCGGACCGCCGGGTGCGCGCCGCGCGACCCTGAAGCAGGTGCGGTTCGCACTCGAGAAGGGAGAGGTGCTCGGGATCATCGGCAAGAGCGGGGCCGGGAAGTCCACGCTCGCGAAGATCCTGGCGGGTATCTGGACACCGCAGCAAGGTGAGGTCCGCCTGGACGAGACCTCGCTCGCCCACTGGCACCCCGACGACGTATCCCGCGCGGTGGGGTACCTCCCGCAGCAGATCGAGCTCTTCGAAGGCACGGTGCGCGACAACATTGCGCGCCTCGACCCCGACGCGCGCGACGAGGAGATCCTGCGGGCCGCAAAGCTGGCCGGCGCTCACGAGCTGATCGCTCACCTCCCCGACGGCTACGAGACCGAGATCGGCCGAGACGGAATGAGCCTCTCGGGAGGACAGCGACAGCGCATCGCGCTCGCGCGCGCCCTCTATGGCTCCCCCTCAGTCGTGATCCTCGATGAGCCGAACTCGAGCCTCGACGCCGAGGGCGACCGCGCCCTGACGCGCGCCATCGAGGCGCTCAAGGAACAGGGCAGCACCGTCGTCGTGATCGCACACCGCCCCAGCGCGGTGGCTGCGGTCGACCGCGTGCTCGTGTTGGAGAGCGGCAAGGTGGCCGCATTCGGACCGCGGGACGAGATCATGAGCCCGCGCGGCGCCAAGGCTTCCACGGTCCGAACTCGATCGAACGTCCGCCAGCTGGAGAGGGCCCAGGCATGAACGCAGAGAACTCGGATCGGATCGAGGTCTCGACGGACACGAAGCCGTACGTGAAGGGCGGCCTGCTGGGTCTGCTCGGACTCGCGGCAGCGTTCATCGGCTGGGCGACGCTCGCCGAGCTCGACGGCGCCGTCATCGCGCCGGGGAAGGTGGCCGTGGAGGGCAGCCGGAAGACGGTGCAAGCCACGGGCAGCGGCGTGGTGAGCGAACTGCTCGTTCGCGACGGCGAGCACGTCACAGAGGGTCAGGTGCTCGTGCGTATCGACCACACGGTCAGTCGCGCCGTCCACGAGAACGCGCGCGCGCGCTTCGAAGCACTGCTCGCAGCCCAGAGTCGACTCGACGCGGAGCGCTCGGACGCCACCACGATCACATTCGGAGAGGAGCTATCGAGTGGCGAGCCCAGCGCACAGCGCGCGATCGAGACGGAGGAGGCGCGATTCCATGCGCGGCGCGAGGAGCGTCGGGCGGCCCACCGGGCGATCGAGGCGCGGATTCCACGACTCGAAGCGACCCGAGGCGGTCACCGGGCGCGCTGGGAAGCGGCCCGCATCGAAGCGAGCGCGGTGCAGGAAGATCTCGAGAGTGCCCGGGCGCTGTTCGATCGCGGCTATCTCTCGAAGACCCGGCTGCGCGCCCTCGAGCGAGACCACGCGCGTGCCAGAGGCCAGGCCGCGAGCAGCCTCGCCGAGGCGAACAGCACCGCGCAGGAGATCGAGGAAGCGCGCCTGGAGCTGGCCCACGCCGAAAGCCAGTGGCGCGAGCGGGTGACCAGCGAGCTCGAGACGACGCGGCGGGCGCTCCTCGACGCGCGACGGGCGCTGGTCGAGGCCGAGCGCGGTCTCCACTACACCGCCGTGCGCGCCCCGACCACGGGCCATGTCTTCGGACTCGCCGTCCACACGGAGGGGGGCGTGGTGCGCGAAGGGCAGGAGCTGCTTCAGATCGTGCCCGACGAGGCTCCGTTGATCGTCGAAGCGCGGATCCCGGTGCACGAAGTCGATCGCATCTCCCAGGGACAGTCGGCGCGCGTGCAGTTGACCGCGTTCGATGTGGAGACGGTCGCGCCGGTCGAGGGCACGGTCGAGTCGATCTCGGCAGACCGTGTCGAGGATCCCGCGCTTCGCACGGGCTTCTACGTCGCTCGCATCCGCATCGAACACGCGGTGGCGAACCTGTCGAGTGTCGAACTCCGCGCGGGCATGCCCGCGGAAACCTGGATTCGGACCGGGCAGAAGAGCGCGGTTCGATACCTGATGGAGCCGCTCACGAGCAGCTGGGAACGGGCCTTCACCGACGGGTAGTGGAGTCACTCGGGCCCGTTCGCACGAACTCCGCGTGCTAAACGGTTGGGAACGGTAGAGGACCATGCAGTCGCCCTCGTCTGCGACTGATGTCGCCAGGAAGCTGCGTCGGCTTGCCGCGAGCGCGGGGTCCGTGGCGTGCGAGGAGCAAGGCGCTCGACTGCTGCTGGGTGTGGGCGATCTACTGGAGCTGCCGATCGCGTTCTGGGTCGGCCGGCTGTCCCGCCGGAGTCGAGAAGACGAGCGCGCGACCATCGCGTCCTTGTGTCGGCCGGAGACGAGAATGGCCGAGAACTGGGATCGCCATTGTGTCGCGGCCGATGTAAGTACGAGGCACCGCAGGAGCTCTTCGGGGGCTTTCAAAAAGAAGAGATCGATCAGTCCAATGGCTTACCGGCCGGGTGGTCAACGCCTTCCCTTCTCGCTGATCCCACCTCGACGTAGTGCGATCTCGGGCAGCGCTCGGATCACCCAGACCGGCCCAGAGCCGTGGTTATCTTGAGCGTAGAACCGACGCTACGCACAGATCGCAACGTGCGTCGTTGCGGCAACCTCAACATCAGACAACCAAACTCGCCCATCGTTCCGAAGCCGATAGATCTGCTCGATGAACTCGTGGAACCCAAACGAGCGGTGTACCAGCGACCAAACCTGAGCCGCCGTGGGGTCGCGGTCGTCGCTAGACGCAGCGATGGTCGCCTCCAAGATCGCGTCACAAACGGACTCGGTTCGAGCAGAAGCGCCGCGACTCGACCCCACTCGCACATCGGTCTGACCGCGGAGGGCGCGATTCGAGGGGTGCGGAGGCTGAAGCACTCTCATGACTACGTCTCGCATCATCGCAAAGACCTCTTCCTCATGAGAGCTTCTCTCATCAAGAAGTGCCCGCATCTCCGAAAGCGCAACGGCCGCTTTCTGGTTGAGCCAGAACCCACAGACCAACGAAAGCACGCCAACCAGCAAGGCGACTGCACCCACTACTAACCCTAGAAAGCTCGAGAGGCCTCCCCAGATCGAAACAGTCTCGACGTTCAGAAATTCAGCCAAGGTTCACCTCCTGACCTTTGATCCCGTGTGCACTGGCAGCAGCCCTGCGCTGCACGCTAGGTCCTTCAAGTCGTCGCCGAGGGCTTCGAGCTGCTCACGCCCAAAACGCCGCTCAATAAGTCGGCGAGCATGTAGCGCCGCCCCCTCGGCAATCGCCTTGTTCGCGGGCGACGCACTTGAAGCGATCGCGGTCGCTTCGATCGCCTCGCGGAGACTCTTGCCGGCCTCATCGATCGAGAGTTCGATGCTGCCCAGCGTTCCCCGCGCTCTGGCAGAGTCAATCAACGTATGAATCCGATCTCTGGGGGCGTCGATACGGCTGAACAGCCTTCCCGCTCTCCTCAACGATCTCTTCGCGTGCCTAAGGTGCTCCGACGTCTGGGTCATCTCGCCGAGCGCCAACTGACACTGACCCATGAGGTGAATCGACCGCGCCAGCTCAAGGGGACGTCTTCGGACACCAAAGCCCTCTACGGCCTTGTTCGTGTAGGTAATCCCAGCTCGATACGCGAAGACGTCGGCTCCCGTCTCTCCGACTGCGAACTCCACGCGCGCCAGGCCAAGAATGGCAAGTGCCCATCGCGCCGACTGTCCAGCCCTTCCAGACCTGGACAACGCCCTGGCGAGTTCCTGTCGTGCATGCGCAAAGCACTCTCGCTCGTCAGAGACCAGTCCAATCAGCCGGTACACATCGCCGGCAACGAGATCACACGCGATAGAAATGCCGGGGCTCTCTTCGGCGCTGACGAGGCCCCGTGCTCGCTCGACGAATGAGAGAGCTCTTTCCGCCATTCTAGTAGTCGCATCTGCAAGCTTCGCATCCGGCTCCTTGCGAGTCGCCCACGGGCTCCGCATGGCACCGCGAGACAGACGGCCAAAGGAGTCAGTCATCGCGAGCTCCCATTGAAGCTGCATCGCTCGAGCAGACCGGACGAAGCAATCCGCTGCGAAATCGGTCTCGCCAGTCTCGAGGAACTTGTTGCCCGCTGTCACCAAGAGCCGGTCGGCAGGACCTAGATGATCGGCATCTCCGGTGAGTTCTCCGAGCGAGACCCGGGTGGAACCAAGTTCGCGCAACGCCATCGGTGTGGGCGCTTCGATGGCGCTAAGTGTCTCAAGGCACCACTCGTTAAGTTGCAGTGCTCCTTCAAGCATTGCGCGGTTTCCGCATCGCCAACCCTCGGCGCGAGCGGCTCGTCCGAGCGCTAGAGCGCGTTGGCTCCACAGCCGCGGTTGGAGATTCCGATCTGTGTTGCGTTCGGCGGTGCGAAGGTCCGCGATCAGGCTCGTACGCTCACTCCGCGCGACCACAGAGTTTCCACGTCTCTTCTTCGGCTGCGTCCGCGATTTCGCCCGCTCGTCCAAGAACAGCGCGATCGCCGAAGGGATCCGAAGCGCTGTCGGCTCGTCGAGTCGGATTGGGGAGCTCCGGGTCGGTGACATGCTGGCAGGGATCGCCAGCGCGAGTCCGGCTCGCTTAGCCACTTCTGATTCCATGAAGGTCGCGCCGGCCGAATCCGAGACCTCTCTGTACACCGACTCCATGAGTAGACACTCAGACAACCGGGAGCCTCCGTCCTCTGAATAGATGCGCTGCGAGAGAGCGGCCGCTACCGGGTCGAACGCCTCACCGGTTCGCTCCAGAGCAGTTCGCACCTTGAACAGCAACAGCCGAAAGAGGCAAGACGCGAGCAATGACGCCATGGACTCTCCAGCGTTGCACTCACGAACTAGCGCGAATACATCCTTTGTCTCTTCGACGTCGCTGAGGATCTTGGCAGCTATTCCTTCGGAGATCGGTCTGTCCGCATCGGTTGCTCGCGACCAGCACAAGGAGAACGAGTCGTGTGCAGATGAGAAGATGCGTTCGATCCGATCGGCGCGATCTACTCCCGAACCGCGCGAGTCGTAGTTTGCCTCGATCAGGCCAACGCGAAGTTGAGCGTGCGTCTGTCCTAGAGCCCAGAGCGCAGCATGGGCGTGTTCGGGAAGCGTTCGTTTGCGTGCCGCGGCGGAACAGACAGAAGCCGCAAGGTCTACGACGTTGGGACGCGGACTGTCGGTCATGAACGACAGAGCGAGCGCCAAGTGAAACGTGTCGGATTCTACGAACGAATGCTCGAGAAGCGACGCGTACCAATTCTTGAACAGCGCTTCGAGGTCCGCGAACCCAGCCACTTGACCTCCGATCCTGGAAATCACTCGGGCTTGTCGGAGGGGGTCACCATGGATCGCCGGGCTTGCTGTGGACGGAAGCCCCTCGCTGATTCCCGCGAGTACGGCCTTCACGATACGCGCTCGTTCCACCGCGTCAGAAAGTTGGTCGATCGCGAGAGACACCACCATTTCAGGCGCGCACCCTGCGATGAGGGCCGAGGATGTGTCATCGAATGGCGAGGCGAGGGCCGCGGAGATGGACGCGGCGAGGTTGTGTTCGCTTGAAGCCGTGCGGTCCTCGATACGGAGTTCATGGAGGAGGCTCTGGCGGGACTGATAGATCGCGTTGAGCCAGGGAGCGTTTGAGGCGAACGAGTCTGAGAAAACGCCCGTAGCGCGAATCTGCGTAAGGCCCGCTTGCTCCTCACACAATCTCCCAAGTGCGGCGGCAAGCGCTTGCTCGGGGGCTCGTGTCGTCGACACGAGCGCCGCAACCGGCTTCCGAGGGAGCCAAGCTACGTCGCTCACCCGTAGATGCGTAGGCCTGTCCGTTCCACTGTCGACGTGGACGTCGGATGGGCGCACCAGAGGAAGCGTGTCCATCGGGGCCACTGCGACAAGGCTGCGGTCCGCCACGTCCGCAATGATGACCCATCGGATCAAGTCTTCTGAGCGGGAGAGGCGAAGGATACGTCCGAACACGGTTGATGTGGTCATGGCTAGCTGCTCCGCATGTACTGCTTGATGGCCGGCATTCCGGCCATCTCGTCGATAGAAATGCGCGCCAGAGCTTTGAGGTAGCCCTGGTAGGTTCGCTCGGTCACCCCCAGTCGAGCCGACTCGGCAGTGGGGTGTCTTCCCGAAGTCGCACCGTAGAGAGTCAAGAGAAGTCGGGCTTTGCGGTCCCATTGCGCGGCTGAACTCTTGATGAATACCGAGACGCGCGCAGTCAGGATTTCTCGGATTGCTCTTGGCAAGAAGCGCTGACGCTCGATCACTGACTCGATGGCCGTAGCGGACTCACGCCGCGCGCTGGGTATCGCGGCTTGTTCCGTTGCACGAAACCGGATCACGGCAAGAATCGACGACCTCATGAACTCACGAAGTGTGAACTCTTCGGCCCCGGAGGTGCGCAGCGAGTCCACGAGGGTGCGCGAGTGACGATCTTGCTCTGGGTCGATCAGGGTGATTGGCTCGGCCGAGAGAGCGAGGTGCGACAAGGTCGGCCATACATGTCGGGGGAAGTCGATCGCACCGTGAGATGTACAGCCGTTCGAGTCGGGGAAGCGAATGGCGGAATCGTCGCGGATCGCGTCCCCGTCTGGCTTTCCTCCGTCGACCTCAAGAGTTTGCGTCATACACTGCGCAAGAAGCCACTCGTGGGAGAATCGGGTGAAAGCCTGGATTTCCGGGGAGAAGACGCGGAGGCGGTGACCGACCCAGTAGTCGACGTAGAACTGGAGCGCCGCATCGGCCGAGCGACACTGGTCGATATCGTTGAGAATCGCGACACGAGCTCGGAGGAATTCATCGGCGAGCTCTCGCCCAGCTGCTTTGCGAGCTCGAGCCCCGAGCGTTTCTCCATCACCTAGCCCCAAGAGAACGGCGGGCTCAATACTCGAGCCCAGGATCTCAGTTAGATCGTTCGAGACAATGGAGGTAAGTGCTTCAGGGTCAGTTCGCCTACGAAGGTGTCGCGTGATGACGTCCGCTATCCGAGTGTCCATTGCGAGTTCCTTTTCGTACTTCGCTCGGTGCTGCAGGGAGTCGCCGTGCAGTAGGTCCAAGAAAACGAAAAGGCCGGGGCGCGTGCGCCCCGGCCTTCAGTACTCCGAACTTACCGCGAACCATGCGCAGGTCCGCGCATACCTGTCAAGCCTCAATTCCACCGTCTGGACGCGCTCGGATGCGTCTACCGACCGGGGTTAAAGGCCCCCACGGTACACTTGGGCGCTCGATCTCAATTCCTCGACTCCTTCCTGGATCGTCCGCACCACCCGCTCCGGGTCGTCCCGCTGCACGTAGTGACCGCACGCGTCGCAGGTCTCTTGCGAGCCGCGAGGCGAGAGCCGCGCCAGGTCGGCCTGGGCGCGCGCCCACTCCCGGCGCAGGTTGGGCATGCTCGCCGGGCGCTGTCCCGCGCTCAGCACACGTACCGGAATGGGCGGGAAGGGCGCCGCGGCCCGCAGCTGTGCCTCGGTTCGCGCCGACGCGGCGAGCTCGGCGCGGGCTCCAGCCGGCATGAGCCACCGCACGAACCAGGGCACGCCGCAGCGCTCGACCTCCTGCGCGACACAGCGCTGGCTGAAGTCCACGTGGCGGGCATCGACGAAGACGACGCCGGCGACCTCCTCGGGGTGCTCCCGCGCGAAGAGCTCGACGAAGTGACCGCCGAGGGAGTGTCCTACCAGGAGGTAGGGCGGCGCGAGGTCGAGCGCGCGGAGCAGGCGGCGCAGCTCGGCGACGACCGTGGCGCCGTCGCGCAGGGCCGCGGACGAGTGGCTCCCACCGTAGCCGGCGCGGTCGTAGGCGAAGGCGCGCGCGAACCCGGAGACCGGTTCGAAGACACCGCTCCAGGAATCGCGCCCGTCCCCCAACCCCGATTCGAATACGACGACGGGTCCGTCTGCGCCGGCGAGGGCGTAGGTGTGGGTGGCGTCGCCGACGCGCCGCGACGCCTCGGGCAGGGATGCGCACGCCCAGAGCGCGATGAACGGCAGCACCCATGCCATCCCTCGAACGACACGCGTGGGCGGCCGGCTCATGCAGGAATCGCGTCGATCGAGACGTGCCCGTCCTCGCTCCGCACCCGCTCGAGCCAGGCACCGACCGCCGGATAGCGACCGAGGTCGAAGCCGCCTCCTTCGGCCACGTGGACGTAGCCGTACACGCTGATGTCCGCGGCGCTGTAGCGCTCGCCCACCAGGAACGACCGCGCCGTGAGGTGGCCGTCCAGGACGCCGAGGGTCCGGTTCCCCATCCCCGTCCAGAGCCCGAAGTCGCGCTCGGTGGCGAATCCCTCCACCACCTCTGGGAAGGTGCGGCAGAAGCGCGCTCGTCCGATCACCCGGTCGATGTTGCTCTGCTCGAAGAACATCCAGCGGAGCACCTGGGCTCGCTCCAGTGAGTCGACGGGCATCAGGCGCGAACCGTCGGTCAGCCAGCACAGGATCGCGTTGGATTCCACGAGATGGGTGCCGTCCGACAGCGCGAGGACCGGGATCTCGCCGTTCGGGTTCTTGCGCAGGAACGCCTCGCTGCGCGTTTCGCCGGCGAGGATGTCCACGCGCTCGTAGGCGAACGGAAGCTCCAGCTGGGCGAGGGCGAGACGAATCTTGTAGCCGTTGCCCGAGAACGGGTAGTCGTAGAGTTTCGTCGCGCGGATCGACATCGGGCGACTCTCCCTCTCCCAGAGCCCGGGGGAGTAGACCCGACCCGGGACGCGCGAGCAAGGGGCCAGCGGCCCTCCGGACGTGCCATGCTACGGGCGCGAGGAGGTCTACGGGCCCAAGCATGCCGACGCTCGAGCGTGACGGAACGCATCTGTACTACGAGGTCCACGGCAGCGGGCCCGCGATTCTGTTGACCCACGGCTTCAGCGCGACGTCACAGATGTGGGCCCCCCAGATCGAAGCGCTCTCGCGGGAACACACCCTCGTGCTCTGGGATCTCTGCGGCCACGGCAGGAGCGGCGCTCCGGAGCAGACCTTGCGCTACCGCGAAGCGCCGGTCGTGGCCGACCTGGAGGCTCTCCTCGATCAGGTGGGCGCAGACCGGGCCGTGGTCGGGGGGCTGTCGCTCGGCGGATACCTCTCACTCGCCTTCGCGCTCGATCACCCGAACCGTGTGGCCGGGCTGTTGATCATCGACACCGGGCCCGGTTTCAAGCGCGACGACAAGCGGGAAGAGTGGAACGCGATGATGCTCGAACACGCCGACGCCATCGCGACGCGCGGCTTCGACGCGCTGCTCGGCAACGGAGATCCCCGCCTGGGGTCCCACTCGGCCACGCGGGGGCTCGAACTCGCGGCGCGCCACATGCTCGTTCAACACTCGCCCAGGGTGATCGAGGGGCTCCCGCGCCTCGACGTGCCGGCGCTCGTCGTGGTGGGCGCCGAAGACACCTCCTTCCGCGCGGCCGCCGACTACATGGCGCAGGAGCTCCCGCGCGCGACGAAGGCGGTCATCGAGGACGCCGGTCACACGGTCAACCTCGACCAGCCCGAAGTCTTCGACCGGGTGGTGCTGGACTTCCTCGAGAGCCACGGCCTCTGAGCCAGGAGCGCATTCCCATGGCCCGTTTCTTTCTTCGTTTCGGTGTCGGCCTCGCGCTGCTCGCGGTCATCGGCTTCGGCATCACCTACAGCTGGACCTTCACGCCGCACGGTCGGCTCGACTACGCGGCAGCGTTGATCGCGAAGCTCGCAGCGTCCCAGGACCGGCCGCTCGTGATGACGCCCGAGGCCCGCGCGCGATCGAACGCCGCGACCCGAGACCTGCTGCCCCGCTTCGACACGCCCCCGCTCGCTTCGGTAGAGGACCGCGAGATTCCCGGCCCGGGCGGCGAGCCTCTGGTCGTACGCATCTATACGCCCGACGCACCCGGGCCCCTGCCGCTCTATCTGAACCTCCACGGCGGCGGCTTCTGGATGGGCAACGAGTACGTCTTCGATGCGCCCAACCGCTCCTTTGCTGCGCAGGCCGAAGTGATCCTCGTGTCGCCCGACTACCGGCTGGCGCCCCAGCATCCCTATCCGGCCGCCGTCGACGACGGCTACGCGACACTCTTGTGGATGCACGCGAACGCCGAGGCCCTGGGTGGCGACGCCGCGCGCATCGCCATCGGGGGCGCGAGCGCCGGCGGGAATCTGGCCGCCGCGCTGGCGTTGCGTGCCCGCGATCAAGGCGGGCCCGACCTCGCGTTCCAGTACCTGAACGTCCCGGTCACGGATCTCGTCGGCGACGAGCCCTGGCCGTCCTTTGCCGAGGCGGGCGACGACTACCTGCTCAAGGTGTCCCAGCTGCCGGTCATGCTCGAGGCCTACGTGCCCGACCCGGCCGAGCGCTCCCACCCCTACGTCAGCCCGCTCTGGGCGACGAACCTGCGCGGCTTGCCGCCCGCGCTGATCGTCACCGCCCACTTCGATCCGCTGCGCGACCAGGGCGAGGCGTACGCGCAGAAGCTCGAGGCCGCCGGCGTTCCGGTCACGCTCCACCGGGAGCCCGGAGCCATCCACGGTTTCCTGGGCTCCCCCGAACGCATGCGCCGCCTGCAGGCGATGGCCGCGCGGGCGGTGAGCGCGGCGCTCCGGCGCTGATCAGCGCGGTCGCTCGCCGGCGCGTCGTCGCTGCGCGGCTGCGAGAACCAGCGCACCCACCAACCCGAACTGCGCCGGGGCCGAGAGCGTCGGCGCCGCGTCGATCGCCACGGGTGCCAACCAGAACGAGCCGACGACGGGCACCTCGCCCTCACCGATCAGGATCGCCAGGGCATTGCGATCGATCACATAGTCGTTGGGTCCGGACGCGGGGCAATCGGCGACACAGATCACATCGGCAAAGGTGGTTCCCGAGCCGGTGTCGATCTCTTCGACCAGCTGGATCTCGGTGTCGATGATCGTGCCCGTTGCGTCGGTCTGGATCCGGATCCGCGTCAGCGGGTGGAGCGGCGTCGCGTCCGAGATCGTCACCGGTCCGGCCGAGAACGAGAACGCGACCGGGGTGACGTCGCCGAAGGGAAGATTCTCGACGGGGCCCTGCAGGACCAGGCTTCCCGAGACGGAACTCCCCGGTGAGACCGTCCCGCTCGTGGTCGAGAACGCCGGTCCGTTCCATAGATAGAGGAACTGCTGGGCCCCGGCGGGAGTCGCCAGCAAGAGGATCGAGAGCGCGAGCGGCGCGAACCGGCGCATGCGCCAGCTCTATCACGCCGCAGCGGTCCGAGGCCAGGGAGCGTTGCCTTCCCCTCGGGCACGCGCTCCGCGCCCGTAACGCGGGGGCGGATCCCGTCGACCTACTGGCGGCGCGCTGCGCCGATCTCCCTCGACCCGCCACGACCGCGCTCCGCTCCGGATTGTGGAGACGCTGCACCCGCACATCGTGCAAGCTGGGCCGCAGGCCGACCCCGCTTCGGATGCCCCTGCAGAGGAGATGCTCATGCGCTCGTTCCCCGTGCTCCCGTCGATCGTCCCGTTCACGCGCTTCGCCGTCGTCGGTGTGGTGGCGCTGTTCGCGTCGCTTGCTTTCGCAGCGGAGGCCGAGGTTCCGCGCGCGCTGCCCACGCCCGACCTGTTCTTCGAAACCAACCTCGGACAGTACGAGCGCGACATTGCCTACGTCGCGCGGGGCACGGGCTACCGCGTGGTCTTCGACGCTGCCGGCGCGCGCTATCTCGTTGGCGACGCCGCCAACCCGCACAGCTTGCGCGTCGTCACCGCCGGCGGAAACGCGCCCGAAGCGATCGTGCCGAGTGAACTTTCGCCCACGCGCACCCACTACTTCTTCGGCGAAGACCCGTCGCGCTGGGTCGCGGGGGCCCCGACCTGGTCGCGGCTTACGCTGCCTTCGGTCTACCCCGGGATCGACATGGTCTATCGCGCCGAGGGACCGCGCGCGGAGTACGACTTCGTGGTCGCGCCCGGCGCAGACCCGAAACGGATCGCACTCGCCTTCGAGGGGGCGGAAGCCGTGTCGATCGACGGCGAGGGCCGACTCGCGATCCACGTGGGGGGCGGCGTGCTCTGGACCGCACCGCCGGTGGCCTACCAGGAAGACGGCTCGGATCGCACGCCCGTCGCCGTGGCGTTCCGGCGCGCGGACGGCGATCGCGTCGGCTTCGAGGTCGGCGACTACGACCCGAGCCGAACCCTCGTGATCGATCCCGTCGTGCTCGAGTACTCGACGCGACTCGGAGGCTCGGGGACCGACGTCGCCACCGGTCTCGCCGTCGGCAGCGACGGCTCGATCTACGTCTCCGGTCGCACGACGTCCACGAACTTCCTCGGCACCAGCATGATGGGCGCCGGCATGAACGACCTGTTCGTTACGCGCCTTTCCGCCGACGGTTCGACGGCTCTCTACATCACCTACTTCGGCGGCGCGATGTCCGAGTTCCCGCTGGACCTGGCGGTGAACGCGGCGGGTGACGCCTTCGTCGTGCTCCAGACGGATTCCGCGATCACCCTGCCGAACGCCTTCGACGGCATGGTGAACGGCATGGACTACCTCGTCGCGCGCTTCAACGGCGCGGGCGTCCTCACCTACGGGTCCTACTACGGCGGGGCCGGGACCGACGGCGCCTTCGACGACGGCGGCATCGCGCTCGCCCCGAACGGCGACGTCTACATCACGGGGCGGACGGAAGCGCTCCCGGCGAATCACTTCGTGAACGCGTACCAGTCCGCCGCGTGCACGGCTCAGTGCGCCTTCGTCGCGGGCTTCGACACGACCCAGACCGGAGCCCCCTCCCTCGTGTACGGCAGCTACGTCGACGGCGATGGCGATGATGGGGGCCAGGACATCGCGGTCGACAGCGCGGGCCGGCTCTACGTCTTCGGCTTCACCGCGTCGGACGCCGGTCTGGTCGACGTGACCCAGGGCTTCCAGCCCGCCACGAACGACGCCGCCGACCAGGACAACTTCCTCTTGAAGCTCGACACGACCTTGTCGGGTGCGGCCCAGCGCGTCTACTCGACCTACATCGGTTCGCCCCAGATGGAGGCCGAGCCGCGCGGCAGCGTGTTCGTCGAGAGTGCGAGCGCCGTGTACGTCACCGGTGCGACCGCGGGGGTCGCCAGCACCACCCCGCCCTACGCGGCCGGCTTTCCCGTGAAGAACGCTCTCAACCCGACGCCGAGTCTGAACGAGGATGCCTACCTCGCGAAGATCGATACGACCACGACGGGGAACGCATCGCTGGTCTTCTCGACCTTCCTGGGCGAGGGCACGGGCCATCACGTGGTGACCGACAGCGCGGGGAACATCGCACTCGCCAGCGACTACCCGGCGGATGTCGCGCCGCTGGCCGAGTTCGCGGGCGGCGCGGGGAGCTTCCTGCAGCTCGACCCCACCGGACAGACCGTGCGCACGGCGACGCCGGTGCCCGGGGCGTTCCGGGTGGCCGTCGACGCCCAGGACCGCGTCTACGTCGCCGGCTCGACGAGCGCGACCTTCCCCGAGGTGAACCCGGTGGCAGGCAGCCCGGCCGGCGGGAGCGAGGTCTTCCTCGGTCGCTTCGAGGCGCTGCCCCTGACCGGCGCGACCCTCGTAGTGGAGGCGACCGCGAGCCAGGTGGGCGTGGGCGACGACTATGCCTACGCGATCACGCTCACGAACAACGGGTCGGTGCCGATCACCGACTTCACCGTCACCGGCGGTTTCCCGTCCGGACTCTCGACCCTGTTCTCGAGCCTGTGTTTCGTGTCGGTGGGCGTCCTGACGTGTGAGCCCTCGGACCCGCTGGCGTTTTCCGGCAGCGATGCCATCCAGCCCAACGAGCGCCTCACGCTCTTCGGCCGGGCCACGTCGGCATCCACGGGCAACCGCGACATCGCGAGCCTGACCGCCACGACGGTTCCCGCCGACCCGGATCCCTCGGACAACAGCGACGGCACGAACGTGTCGATCGTGACCACGCCTCCTACGACGACCGCGCTCGAGATCGCCGACTTCGACGCCTTCGGGATCTCGTCGGACATCGGCGGCTTCGCGGTCGACACGCCGACGGGCATTTTGGCCACCGGGAACGGCGTCCTCGACGAGACCGCCAACTTCATGGTCTTCGACGGCAGCATGCCGGTCTACGTCCAGGACGTGTATTCGCGCGGCCGGGTCGCCTTCGGCTTCGTCGAGCGCACCACCTGGACCCCGTCGAACGGCGACGCGATCAGCCTGCTCGACCTCGATGGAGGTTTCGGCACCCGCGATCGGGTCTACGCCCAGATCACCCTGGTGGGTCGGGGCCCCGTCGCGAACGTCCAGCTGCGCAGCGGCGACGCCTTCAGCGCAAGCGTGGCGGTCCCGGGCGCCGAGACCCAGGTGGGCCTCGACCCGGGGAAGCCCTTCACGATCACCCTCGACACGGTGGGGCAGCTCGCCACGGTCACCTACGACGGCACCACGATCCTCAGCGCCAACCCGTTCTCGACCGTCCTCTCGGGCGGTGCGGACATCGCCGATGTCGGCGACGACATGGTGATCAGCGTCGGAGGCGGTCGGCTCGACCTGGGCGGCGCGCTGCTGCCCGAGCCCGCATCGGCGTGGACCTCCGTCGCCGGGCTCCTCGTGGTGCTCGGGCTCGCGCGTTGGCGCGAAAGCCGTCAATGAGGACGGACTTTCTCGGCTGACTCGCACCCCTCGGAGAACATCGAGGATCGATCGCGGGGGCCACCGGCGCCGGGTTATGCTGGCCGCCCCATGCCCAACGAAGAAGCCAGTCTCGCCAACGACCTGCCCCCCTACGATCCCGCACGCGTCGTGAACGCGCCGTTCCCCGAGCGCGTGCGTCTCGCGTGTACGACCTGGGCGAACGAGAGCCCGAACCGCGTCGACGTGATGGCGCTCTACTGGGGGAAGTACCTCTTCGCACTGATCGGCGGTTGGGCCTTCTGGTGCAGCTTCAACGAGGGCTATCCGGGCTTCTTCCAGTTCGCCGACTGGGCGTTCACGAACGAGGCGTTCAAGAAGGCGATGGTCTGGTCGATGTGCTGGGAGCTCTTCGGCTTCGGCTGCGGCTGGGGTCCGATGAACGCGCGCTTCGAGAAGTGGTTCGGTGGCTATCGACACTTCGCGCGGCCCGGGACCATCAAGCTGCCGCTCTTCCGCGGCGCGCCGCTGATCGGCGACGACACCCGGAACTGGCTCGACGTCGGCATCTACCTGCTGACCCAGGTCTTGCTGCTCCGCGTCCTGTTCGCCCCCGAAGCGACAGCGGAGCTCCTGCTGCCCTGCTTCGTTTTCGTGGCCCTGCAGGGCGTGCTCGACAAGACGCTCTTCCTGGTGGCGCGCTACGAGCACTACTGGGTGGTGCTCGGCTGCCTGGCGCTCGCCTCGGCGAACGACCTCTGGATCGCCGGCGCGAAGGTCACGTGGTCCTTCATCTGGATCTGGGCCGCCGTGTCGAAATGGAACAGCCATTTCCCGTCGGTGATCATGTTCATGATGAACAACGGGCCCTTCTTCCCGAAGTTCCTCAAGAAGAACCTGTTCCGCAGCTTCCCCGACGATCTCCGGCCCTCGAAGTTCGCCGAGGGCATGGCCTTCTTCGGCCACGTCTCCGAGTTCTCGATCCCGTTCATCCTGCTCCTGGCGAGCGTCACCGGGAACGAGTGGATCCTCCTCGGCGCCTGCATTCTCTTCACCGGCTTCCACTCCTTCATCGGGCTCAACAACCCGAACGGCATGCCCGTCGAGTGGAACATCCTGATGATCTACGGCGGCTGGTTCCTGTTCTGGTTCCACCCGGAGGCCTCGGTCTTCGACATGACCCAGATGCCGGTGCTGCTGGGTGCCCTGCTCTTCTCGCTGGTGGTGGTGCCGACCTTCGGCAACTTCGTCCCGTCGCGTGTCTCGTTCCTGCCGTCCATGCGGTACTACGCGGGGAACTGGGCCTACAACATCTGGCTCTTCAAGAAGGGCGACGCCGTCGAGAAGCTCAAGAAGCTGAAGAAGACGTCGGGCACCGTGAACGAGCAGCTCGTGGATCTCGTCGAGGACCCGACCGAGCTCGAGTTCGCGAAGGCCATGATGTGCGTGAGTCGCTTCATGCACTTCCAGGGGCGCCCGCTCCTCGAAGCGCTCCCCGTCGCGGTCGACGACATCGAGGACTACGACTGGTACGAAGGCGAGGTGCTGGGTGGCACCATCCTCGGCTGGAACTTCGGCGACGGGCACCTGAACGGCGAACAGCTGCTGCGCGCGATCCAGCCCATCTGCGAGTTCGAGCCCGGCGAGCTGCGCGTGATCTCGGTCGAGTCCCAGCCGCTCTTCGGGTCGACGATGCACTGGCGCGTCTACGATGCGGCCGACGACAAGATCGCCGAAGGCCATACGAAGCTCTCCGACTACACCGAGCACCAGCCCTGGCCGACCGGCGACGTGGCGCGAGCCCTGTCGAACCCGGCGACCTAGCGAGCTCACTCAGGGGAGATCGTCATGGCAGGACCGCTCGAAGGCGTCCGCATCCTCGACGTGAGCGAAGTCATCTCGGGTCCGCTCGCCGCCATGATGCTGGCCGACCAGGGCGCCGACGTCATCAAGGTCGAGCCCCCGAAACACGGCGAAGAGAGCCGCCAGATCGCGAGCTACCGCGCGGGAATGGCCGCGCTCTACGCGAACTGCAACCACGGAAAGCGCTCGATCGGCATCGATCTCAAGAACCCGGAAGGGCTGGCGCTCTTCCAGGAGTTCGTGGCGACCGCCGACGTCGTCCTGCAGAACTGGCGCCCCGGTGCGGCCGAGCGCTTGAAGGTGGGCGAGGCGGACCTCCGCAAGATCCAGCCCGACCTCATCTACGCGTCGATCACGGGGTACGGCGACGACGGTCCCTACGCCGATCGGCGCGGCTACGACCCGATCTTTCAGGCGCTCACCGGCTACGTCACCGCCCAGCTGAACCCCGAGATTCCGATCCCCGATCTGGTGCGCAACGCCGTCGTCGACAAGGCGACTTCGCTCACGATGGCCCAGGCGATCACGGCGGCGCTCTTCGCGCGTGAGCGTGGCAAGGGGGGGCAGCATGTGCGCGTTGCGATGCTCGACGCGGGTCTCTCCTTCTTCTGGCCCGACGGCATGCTGCGACACACCTTGATCGGCGACGACGTCCAGAACTACGTGGTCCCGGGCGAGCGGTACCAGGTCTCCCCGACGCGCGACGGTCAGATCATTCTCTGGATGGGGACCGCTGCGCAGACGCGGGGTGGCCTGCGGGCCGTGGGGCGCGCGGACCTCGCGTCGTCCGAACGCCACCGCGGCAAGGCGTTCATCGAAGAGGCCCATGCCCTGGAACGCGCCGAGGCGATGACAGAAGGCTTGAAGAAGCTCACGTCGGCCGAGGCCTACGAGCGGCTCGTGGCCGAAGAAGTGCCCGTCGCGCCGGTGCTCGAGCACCGCGACGTCCTGCGCGACCCCCAGCTCGTGCACAACGGGTCGGTGATCGAGGCCGAGCATCCGGTCTACGGCCCCTACCGTCGGGCGCGCCCGGCGGCCCGCTTCTCGGTGACGCCGACCGAGCCCGCGAACGCCCCCGCCCTCTACGGCGAACACACCGACGACGTGTTGGCCGAGTTCGGCAAGGACGAAGCGGCACGCAGCGGGCTTCGCGAGCGCGGGGTGGTTCCGTCGCGCTGATCCGCGCTAGAACGCGACTCGGATCCAGCCGCGAACATTGCGTCGGTTGCCGGGCGAGAAGTGGAAGTCCGGAACACCGGGTCCCCCGCCTGCGGCGGGACAGCGTAGTGGGTCGACGCCGACTTCCGACCGCGCGCACGAAGCGAAGAAGAACTCGGAACTGCGCCACTCCGTGTCGGTCAGGTTCTCGACGGCGATGCCCACCTCGAACGGTCCGCGCCGGTAGGCGGCGCCCAGATCGAACACGGTGTAGTCCGAGAGGCGCGGATCGTTGAAGGTCTCGGTCGCATAGCGTTCGCCGAGATGGCGTCCGCTCATCTCGATGCTGAATCCTTCCCACTGCGCACCGACAGCGCCCTTCGCGACGAAGCGCGGCGCCTGGGGGATGGGGACCTCGTCGCGGGTGGTGCGCGCCTCGACGTACGCCAGATCCCCACGTGCGTAGAGCCACGACGTCAAGAACAGCTGGGCTGCCGCTTCGATGCCCAGGCGTCGGCTGCGCCCACTGCTCTCGGTGGCGCCTTCGTCGCCCACGAAGACCAGCTCGTCCTCCAGCTCGAGCCAGAAGGCGTCCGCCGACACATGCAGCCGATCGAAGAGGATGGTGCCGAGCCCGACCTCGGCGCCGGTCGCCTGCGCGAGCACGCTGTCGCGCCCGGACGCGGCAGCGAGCCGGGCGTCGTTCGAGTGGAAGCCAATGCCGAAGTGGCCGAAGAGCTCGAGCTGGCGCAACGCTCCGAATTCGCACGGCAGCACGCCTTCCTCCGAGAACGGGGCGAGCACCAGCGCCGCCTTCGGGAGCCAAAGGTCGTCGTGCCCGGCGCCGTTCGGGCCGCTCGTGCGTCGGGACTCCACGTCGAAGAGCAGCGTCTCGTAGCGCAGCCCGCCCACCCAATCGATCCAGGGGAGCGGCGAGAACTCGAGTTGTACGTAGGGTGCGAGGGTCGCCTCGACGATCTCGTCGTCGTTCGAGAAACCGGTGCGCTGGCGTCGGGTCTGGGTGCCCAGGCGTACATCCGCATCGTCGAGGCGCCACTCGAAGCCGAGGTCCAGCTTCGGTGTCCCCCAGAAGTCGAAGACATGGGAGAGCTCGCTGCGGCCTCCGGCCTGGATGCGGCGGTCGGTCTGAAGGATCCCGTCGCCCGCGGCGGTGTCGTTCTGGAAGAAGGTGAAGTTCGAGAAGAGGTCGAGTTCGTAGTAGACGGCGTAGGCGTTGGTGAAGAAGCGCGTCGCGCCACCGGCGTCCCAGTCGAGCTGTAGCTTCGCCTGGGCGCGACCCGACTCCCCACCCTCGGTGGGGTCGAGGGAGCCAAAGCGCGGGAGCTGGTCGCTCTCGACGAGCCGCTCGGGGACCAGCCCGGACGCATTCCACTCGGCGACGTAGCCGAGCACGTGTCCCGACAGGCGCAGGTCCGGCATGATCTCGACGCCGGCACTCGCGAAGACCGAGAAGCGCTCGAGGTCCTCGTCGTTCCGGAAGGGGCCGTCAGTGCGGTAGGCCTCGAAGGTCAGCAAGTTGTCGACGTCCGGCAGGTCGGCGCTCAGGACGCCGACGCCTCGCAACGTGTCGAACTCACCGCCCTCGAGCTTCAGGCTCGACTCGTCGGCGCGCACGAGCGGCCGGTACTCGATCGTTGCCGCCGTCGCGAAGTCACCGAAGCGCGGCGAGTAGGGTCCCTTCTGCACGTCGAGCCGGTCGATGCCTTCTTTGGTGACGAAGTGGAGGTCGAGGAAGCCCTGGCCATGCGCGTGGGATCGCAGGTTGATCGGTACGCCATCGAAGTAGACGGCGAGGTCGGTGCCGTGGTCGGCGTCGAAGCCGCGCAGGAAGTACTGCTCGGCCTTGCCGCCGCCGGTGTGCTGGGCAGTGAGAGCGCCGGGCACGGCTTCGAGCATCTGGCCCCCACTCTCCAAGGGCCTCAGGGCGAAGTGCTCGGAGGGAACCACCTGCCGGGTCGTCGCCGTCTGGCTGCTTCGGCCCTCGACGACGATCAGGTCCGCATCCGGGTCCGGTTCGTGCGCCCGCGCGATTGCACTCGTCAGGCAAACGGAGACGACCAGGGCCAGCCAGTGGGAAACGCGAAGCACGGGCGCCAGACGATACGGCGAGCGGTCGCCCGCGGCCATTGCGTTCGGCGCACGAATCGCGGGAGCGGCTCAGTTCTCCAGCGGCGGCCCGTCGAAGCGCTCGTCGCAGGCGAAGGCACTCACCGGCTTGCGCTTCAAGCGGGTGATCGTGCGCGCCGGCTTCCCGGCCGCGAGGGTGCAGGCCACCGCCCACGGCTGCGGAATCCCGAGCCGTTCGCGAAGGGCGGGCTCTTCGCGGCAGGTGAAGGTGATCGGGACCCCACCGAACCCCTCGCTGCGCAGGCCGAGCAGCAGGTTCTGGACGAAGGGGTAGATCGACGCGCCGCCGATCAGGCTTTGGCGCTCGAGGAAGCCATCGAGGAACGCGATCTTCGAGAGATCGGCACACACGACCAGCAGGGCGGCGCACTGGTCGATCGCCTCGAAGCGGGGCAAATCGTCCCGCTTCCGGGCGGCGTCCAGGTCGACGGCCGGCGGACGCCAGACGCCGTCATCGCTCGCAGAGAACGGCTCGGACCCACTGCCGAGCTGCGCGACGTACTCCTTGAACGGGCCCTGCGCCAGATCGCCGATCGCCTGCTTCGCCTGCGCGTCGCGCACCACGATCACCCGCCAGGGCTGGGCGTTGCGGCCGCTCGACGCGAAGCGGGCGTGGTCGAGCACGCGCACGAGGGTCTCCTGCGGGAGCGGGTCGCCCGTGAACTCGCGGGTGGCGGGTGTGGTTCGCATCGCTTCGTAGAGGTCCATCTCGTCTCCAGGGTGGGTCGGGCCATCGGCCCAGGCGCGCCGCGCGACGGTCTAGCGCGAGCGCCGCGCGCTCGGATGGTCCAGATAGATAGGCGACGACCAGGCGCGTGGGCGGTCGGGTGCCAGGCAGGGTTCGGTGTCGCCGCAGATGGCGACCGCGGTGCAGCGGCCCGCCGCATCTCGCGTGCAGTTCAGCGGGGTGCCATTCGCGGTCGGGGCGGGGGCTTCGAAGACCCGCGCGTAGTACACGGTGTCGCGGCCACCGGCTGGGAACGCGTCGTCGCGGAAGGTCGCGACGCAGCCGGCCGCATCCCCGTCGCATTCGAAGCTCTGCCACGGATCGTCGATCAGGCCGCCGATGTCTTCATCGGGGCGGACCTGGGGGCGAATGCGGATCAGGTCGATGCGTTCGATCGGCCGGCGGGTGTCGCCCGGGTGGTAGCACTCGCCTACGCAGAGTCGCGCCACTTCGTCCGGGCCCAGCTGGGCCAGCGGTTCGTCGGGGCAGCCCGGCTTCTGGGTGCGCGAACCGACGGCGCGCACGCGGAAGCGTGGCGTCGCGTCGCTCTCGAGCTCCGACCCCATCGGGAGCGCGCCCTCCTCGGTGAGCAGCTCGAACCACAGCAGGATGCGCGGGCCGCTCGTGCCGTAGATCGAGCGCCGCTCGAGCGCTTCCCAGATCGAGGCGCGGTCTCGTCCGTCGGCGTGGACGGCGACGAGACCGCCCGTGTACTGGAACGAAGCGGTCCGCTCGGCGCCGGCCAGCGAACTCAGCACGCTCGTCTCGCCGGGGAGGATCCGCACGGAGCGGGCCGCGCCCTCCCCCGAGCCGCCGAGCCGTGCGCGCAGCGCCTTGCCCAGGGCCGGCGCACCGTCGGGATCGTCGAAGCCGCCGTCGCTGTGGGTCAGCAGTTCTTTGAAGCCGGTGCCGGGACGGGCCGAGTGGTTGTCGCTGGAGGCCATGAAGCCCATCCGGAAGCGGCGGGGTGCGTCCGGGTCGGTGCCGAAGTTGCCGAGCGCCGCGATGTACTGGGCCGATCCGGTGGGGACGTAGTTGAAGGACGGCTGGTTGCAGTCGCGGCACTGGCCGGCGTCGAGCCACTCCTGCGAGCTGCCGTTCTCGATCGTCGCGATCGCGTCCTTGCCCGCGCGCATCGCGTTCTGGCGGGCGGTTTCTGCACGCGTTTCGCACTCGGCTCCACTTTCGCCGGCGGCGAGGCAGCGCGCGCGGATGATCCGTCCCGCCTGGCGACACACGGGCAGGTAGTCGTCGCGGGCTCCGGGGCACACGGGCTCACCGGCCCCGTCGCGCGTGAGGGGGCGCCAGTCGCGGTAGACCTCGGAGTCGCCGTGCCCCGAGTAGACCTCGAGCATCGTCTGCCAGTCGGGGTCGTGGAGGGCGCCGGCGAGCTGCTTGTCCCAGCTCGAGTCGGGCGGTGTGTAGACGCCCCAGGCGGTGCCGTGGGGGATCACGATGGCGTCGTGCCCCCAGTCGTCGAGCTTCCGAAACAGGTCGGCCGGGGTGGGCGCGACTTCTTTGCAATCCGCGTCGAGCGTGCGGACGGGGCCGTCTCCGCAGACGGGCGCATCGGTCCGCTGCGCGACGCGCCGCGAGAGATCATCGAAACGGCCGTCGAGCAGGCCGACGAACCCGCGCACGAGCGGCGACATCCCGGAGAAGAGCAGTGGGCGCGCCTTCGCGGCGATCGGGCGCGCGGGGATCCGCGCGTCGTCGGTGTGGGCGAGCACCACGTTCTTGTGTCCGTAGTGCTCGTCTGGTGAGAGCCCGGCCTGGGTCCATTCCCAACCCAGGAAGGCCACGCTGTCCGGGTTTCTTGGATCGCCCGCTCGGTCGTTGCAGGCGCGGATCGACGCCACCGTGTTCTTCCAGTCTTCGGGATGGAGTGACTGGGCGTGGTCGTTGATCGACCAGAAGTCGAGGGCCGCGCAGTGGCGGGCGAAGTCGCAGGCATCCGCCGGTGTCATCGCCCCGGCACCGCCCATCAGTGGCAGGTTCAGCAGGAACGCATCGTCCGAGAGCGTCGTGTGGACGTGAAGATCCCCGAACAGGATCTGACCGCTGGGCTCGGCACCGACCCCGCGCGTCGCGTCCCGCTGCTCGGTAGCGACGGCCGCAACGTCGGCGTCCGAGCGCGCCGCGGTCGCCGGTGCGACATCGACGCCGTCGATCGTTCCCCGCTTCCCGCTGCCACCCCACCAGGCGTAGGCCGTGCCCAGCCCGGCCAGCACGACCGCAGCAGCGAGGACGATCCCGATCCGGCGCATCCGACCAGAACGCTCCGGCTACGGATGCGTCTGGATGAACGCCTGGATCATCGCGACGAGCGTCTCCGGGATGTCTTCCTGACAGAAGTGACCCACGCCCGGGATCCGCACGACGGGCTTGTCTCCGTGGATGTTCTGGAAATCGGCGATCGACATCTCCGGCGCGATCCCGAAGTCCATGTCGCCCGACACGAGCATCGCGGGTTTCGACTTCACCTTCTCGAGGTTCCCGGTCTCGAGCCCCGCGAGCGTGTACGGGATGAAGCGGTTGTAGTGGACATCGAGGGGGAACTCGATGGCTCCGATGCACGACTCACGGTCCGGGAAGGGGGCCGAGTAGGCGCGAATCCAGGTCTCGTCGACGGCGCTCGAGTTCTGGAAGCCGATGATCTTCATCACCGAGAGCACCGTCGAGCCCAGTTCGCCGAGGATGCCGCGCAGCGTCCCCGCCTCTTCGTGCTTCTCGATCCACTGGAACCAGGGCGTCTTCTCCGGAGGTAGGGGCGCGCCGCCGTAGCCGAAGAGCGTGTTCATCAAGAACAGGCGCTTCACCCGTTCGGGGTGCCGGATCGTGTAAGCCCCCGTGATGGGGCCGCCCCAGTCCTGACACACGAAGGTGATGTCGGTGAGGTTCAGGTCGTCGAGGAAGTTCTCGAGATTCTCGACGTGGGTCTCCAAAGTGTAGGTTCGATCCTGTGGCGTCTCGGACTTCCCGAAGCCCATGTGGTCGGGCACGATGACCCGGTAGTCGGCCGCCAATGCCGGGATGAAGTTCCGGTAGAGGTAGCCCCAGGTCGGCTCACCGTGGAGGCACACGATCACCTCCCCATCGCGCGGGCCTTCGTCGACGTAGTGCTGGCGAAAACCCGCCGCCGTCGAGAAGTGGGGTGCGAAGGGCCAGGTTCCGTCGAAGGTTTCGTTGGCGTCGATCATTGGGGGGCTCCTCTAGGACCGGGCGCGCGCAGACCGGCTGAGACGTCAGCAGGCTAGCTCGGCCCGATGGGGGACCGCACGCTCGCTCCCGTGAGGCTCCGGACGCAGTCTACGAACGAACCCGTCGCCAGAAGGCAAGCGCACAGACCATGAGGAAGCCGACGCGGGTTCCCAGCGCGACGCCCGGCGCCTGCAGGGGGATCGGTGCGCTCATTTCGCTGGTGTTGCCATCGGCGTCTGTGGCGGTGCCCACGATTCGAGTTCCCACGGGCACGGGGTTGTTCGGGAAATAGCCGACCGAGCGATACAGGAGCAAAGACGACAAGGGGTAGACGTCGACGCCAAGACGGGTCTTCCTCTCATCCAACGGATCCAAGAACCACTCGGTGGTGATGGGGAACGCCGCCTCGGTCGCAGCGGTGTCGACCTTGTACAGGATGCGGACTTTCTGTTCCGCAGAC
The DNA here is from genome assembly GCA_039030075.1 of Myxococcota bacterium. Classification (NCBI taxonomy): domain Bacteria; kingdom Pseudomonadati; phylum Myxococcota; species Myxococcota bacterium. Next base: position 75,617 of record JBCCEW010000025.1, read on the forward strand.
GAGTAGACCGTCTCGTCAGGGTCCGGCTCGGGTGAGTTCATGCGGTGGTTGGGGCCGGTATCCACGTCCAGAGGGTCGTTCGGCGTCGGGCCATCGGCCCCAAGATCGATCTCGGGCCCGTCGTTGGCCCAGAGAATCGACCGAGAGACACGGTTTCCGGTTCCATCCGAGACCTGAACACCGGGGCCCTGGTTGAAGGCGACATCATCGAGGAACGAGGTCGTGTCCTCGCCGTCCATATCGATCCCCGGCCCCGCATTGGGCAAAGGAGTCGATCCGTCGGCACCGAGGCCAACTGCGTTTCCCCAGACGAGTGTGCTATTGCCCGAGATGCGTATGCCGCCGAGCGTATTCGCGGAAACCAGATTGCTCCCGTTGCTGCCGCCGATCTGATTCTCGAAACCGCCTGATACTCGGACACCGAAACCACCGTTGGGGATCGCTACCGACCCAGAGGCGTCGACGCCGACTCGGTTGCCGGCGACCACGTTCTCTGAACCCTCGATGCGGATACCGTCGGATCCATTTCCGGAAACCACGTTGGCGCGACCGGAACAGCTTCCCACCGGTAAGGAGCTGCATTGACGTCCGACCTGCGCAAATCGTGCTCCTGCCGATACGAGGACGCCCGCATCTCCGTTCCCCGCGCTCATCGAGCCCTGCTCGAGCCCGATGTGGCAACCGCGAACCTTGGAGTACTCGCTGTCAACGACGATGCCATGGTCGGGGAAATGGACGATGCCGATATGCCAGATCAATTGGGAGGGACCGCTCAATCGAAGACCGTCACCGGAGGCGAGTGAGCTTCCGTCCAAGACGACCACCGGCCGAGCCCATGGATCGGAGTGGTCGAAGCCAGCGGCGTCTCCGCCCCCAATAATCAGGCCCCGTTGGCTCAGCGCTGGGAGTGCCGCGGAGACGACGATTCGAATCTGTCCGTTGGCGTCGGGCACGAGCGCGGGTGAACCAAATCCGATGACATCGTTTTCCCCGGCCTGCTGGATCGCCGCGCGGAGCGTGCACTCCGCTTCGGGACCCGAAGGGCCTGCGATCGTGCCGCCCGTGTCACAAGCGCCGTCCAGCGGGTCGAGGTCGCCTCCATCGCCAATCGAGTTCACGTCCCAGTCCACAGCCGCTGCCGGGGCTCCGAGAATCCAGGGAGCCAACAGGAGAAGCATCGGCCAGCGGAGACGTGTGCTCTTCATGCCGAAGATCTCGACAGCCCGCTGGAGCGCCTTGAGCGACCTTACCGAGCGATTCCGCTGGCCTCGGCGCCCCGAGTGCGTTCCGCTGGAGGTGCAACTCCGCGGCAAGGCAGGAACGTTCGGAACATCACGGAGAGCGGGAGTTTCGCAGCTGCCAGCGCTCCCAGTCGGCCTCGTCGTCGATGTCGAAGGCGGCTTCCGGGGCGTCGAGCGCGAAGGCGCGCTCGGGGGCGCTGGCCAGGAGCGCGCGAGCGCCGCGATCGCCGTCGAGCTTCCGGAGGGTCGCCAGGTCGTCGGCGTCGGAGAAGAGCGCCGGCACGCCCAGGGTGTCTGCGTAGCGGCAAGCGACGCGGGGGTGGCCTTCGCGAGACGCCGCGATCAGGCGCGCGAGGAGCGCCGCGTCGACGCCGGGTTGGTCGGCGAGCGTGACGAGGCAGGCGTCGCCCGAGGCAGCGGCCACGCCCGCCGCGATCGAGGCGCCCATGCCCGCTTCCCAGCGCGGGTTCTTCACGCAGCGCACCGGCAGGTCGCCGAGCGCGGCCCGCACCTCGGCCGCGTCGGAGCCCAGCACGACGAGACACTCGTGCGCGCCGGCTTCGAGCAGAGCGCGTGCCGCGCGGGCGACGAGGGCTTCCCCCTGCCAGGAGAGCAGGGCCTTGGGGCGTCCGAAGCGGCGTGCGGCGCCTGCGGCGAGCAGGACGCCCGAGATCTTCACGCCGGGTCTCGCTCGTAGATCGGCGCCTTGCGTTCGCGCAGCCAGCCGCCGCTCCGCTCGTGGTGGACCGCGAGCATCTCGCTCACGATCGACAGCGCAATCGCCTCCGGACCATCGCCGCCGAGGTCGAGCCCGGCCGGCCCGTGAATCCGTTCCCGATCGGCGTCGCGGATGTCGATGCCATCGCGTTGGAGTTCGAGCAGCAGGTCCTCGGTGCGCTTCCGCGGCCCGAGCATGCCGATGTAGGGCGCGGGCGAGTCGAGCAGTTGCTCGAGCACGCTCCGATCGCGTAGGTAGTGGTGGTTCATCACCAGCGCGAAGCTGTGCGCGTCGATGGCGAGGCGTTCGACTCCTTCCTCGACGGGGACGCAGGCGACCTCGCAGCCTGTGAAGTGCTCGCTCCGCGCGTAGGCGGCGCGGGGGTCGGCGACCGCGACGTCCCAACCCACGCCGAGCGCCAAACGCGCCACAGGCGCTGCGTCGGGCCCGGCACCGAAGATCGCCAGTCGCGGCGGTGGCGCCACGCGTTCGATCGCCCAGCCTTCGACGTTCACGCCGGCTCGTGTCCCGGCTGCGGCGGAGTGCAGCGCGGCCTCGAGCGCGGCGTCTTCCGCGGTCGAGGTCGGCAGCGCTTCGCATCGGCCGTCTGCGTGTCGCACCAGGTGGGTTCCGAGTCGCTCCTGCGTGAGTGCACTGGCCAGCACGCCGACTTCGCGCCGCATCCGCCACGCCGACAACCACCCGAGCACGCCGGGCTCACTCGGCGTCACGCGCTCGAGCAGCACCTCGACGCGTCCCGCGCAGCCGAGGCCCATGCCCCAGACGAGGTCCTCCTCGCGGGTGGCGTCGTAGACCGCGAGCTGGGGCGTGCCCGTCGCGCGCACCGCGCGGGCGCGTTCGAGCAGATCGCCCTCGAGGCAGCCGCCACCGACGAGGCCCACCCAGGTGTCGTCGGGCAGCACGAGCATCCGCGCGCCGGGGCGCCGGTAGGTCGAGCCCTCGGTGTGCACCAGAGTGCCCAGAACGGCCGCTTCGTCCGGCGCGAGGGCATCGAA